>NZ_BAABHO010000009.1:0-145523 GCF_039542135.1 Actinomycetospora chlora | reverse complement strand
ATCCGCAACGGCCGACCCTGGTTCACCCCACCGGCCTGGACCGACCCCCACCGACGACCACGCCGAGGCGGACGACCCCTCGTCCCGACCTAGGGCGTGTCTCTTCAGTGGTGGTCTGGAGCCAGAGCAGGATGGCTCGTAGGACCAGCCCGCCGCGGAAGATCAGGGCGTGCTTGTCGTAGCGGGTGGCCAGCCCGCGCCAGCCTTTGAGCTGGTTGAAGCCGCGTTCGACCACGTTGCGGTTCTTGTAGTCGTCGGCGTCGAAGCCGACCGGGCGCCCGCCGCGGGAGCCGCGGCGGGCCCGGTTGCGCTTCTGGTCGTCGGGTTCGGGGATCACCGTGTGGACGTGGCGGCGACGCAGCAGCTCGCGGTGGGCGCGGCTGGAGTAGGCCTTGTCGGCGCGCAGCGCCAGCGGGGTGGTGCGGGCACGGCCGTGGCCGAGGCGCTCGATCGAGAGCTCGTCGAGGAGCCGGACCAGTTGCGGGGAGTCTCCGGCCTGGCCGGGGGTCACCGCGATCACCAGCGGTCGGCCGTGCCCGTCGACCAGGACGTGGGCTTTGGTGGTCAGCCCACCGCGGGACCGGCCGATGGCATGGTCACCGGGCTCGTCGGTGCGGCGCTGCGCCGCGGTCCAGGGCCCCAGCCGGCGCCACCGCCCGGCTCGCCCGCCCTGCCGTGATCGTTTCTTGTGATTCGATCTCGCCCCCTGTGTAGCTCGAGGGCCCCTCAGACGACCTCGCCGCGGTGGCGCCGTGCTGGTGGACCCGCGACGTCGAGGAGTCCACCGACACCCGCCAGTCGACCTGACCTGCGGCGTCGGCCTCGGCCTGCAGGATCGCCAGCACCTCGTCCCAGGTGCCGTCGGTGCTGAAGCGGTGGTGGCGCTTCCACACCGTCTGCCACGGCCCGAAGCGCTCGGGCAGGGCCCGCCAGGCGATCCCGCAGCGGTAGCGGAACACGATCCCCTCGATCACCTGCCGGTGATCACGGAACGGACGCCCTTTGCCGTACTGCGCCGGCAGCAACGGCTCGATCCGAGCCCACACCTCATCCGAGAGCACCGGTCCACGACCCACACCAGGATCGTGGACCGGCCCAGCTCACAGACTTGGGAGACACGCCCTGGTCCGGTGAAGGCCGGTCCCGTCGCCGACGATCACAGCACCACCGCGATCCCGGCGCCGACCGCGGCGGCCGGCGCGACGAGCAGGAGCGCGAGCTGTCCGGCGAACCGCCGCCCCCCGGCGGCGAGAGCCAGGACGAGCTTCGTCGCGGTGTTGGCGGCCAGCGCCAGGCCCACCGACCCGAGTGCCGCACCGATCGTGATCACGGTGCCGGCCAGGCTCGCCGCGGCGACCGAGGCCGCGTGGGCGTCGGCCAGGCCGCCGACGAGGGCGACCACGGCGACGCCGCGGCCACCCGCGAGCGCGGCGGCCACCCGCGTCGCGAGCAGGAGCACCACGAGGACCGCGGCCAGCGACAGCGTCGCGGTGAGCGACAGCGGGCGGGCGGGCGGCTCCTGCTCCCCGCCGTCCGGGCCCTCGGCCGTCCCCGCCGCCCGGCGCCACAGCCACGCGATCTCGACCGCCAGCACCGCGACGCCGGCGCCCGCCGGGGGCAGCAGGCGCAGCGCCACGGTCGGGGAGGCGATGCTCACGACGATCACCAGCTGCACGAGGGTCGCGACGTTCGCGGCGAGGACCGCGGGCATCACCGCGGGCCCGGGCACCGTCTCGCCGCGGCGCCGGCGGTGGGCCAGCACCAGCGTCGTCGCCGACGCCGAGACGAAGCCGCCGAGGAAGCCCACCAGCAACAGCCCGGTCCGCTCGCCGAGAGCCCGGACCCCGACGTACCCGACCCACCCGACGACGGTGAGGGCGACGACGAGCAGCCATATCCGCGAGGGGTTGAGCACCCCGTAGGGGCCGAGCGGCCGATCGGGCAGCAGGGGGAGCACGACGAGGCCGACGACGAACAGCCGCAGCGCGTCGACGACGTCCTGGTCGGTGACCAGGTTGCGGGCCAGGTGGTGGAGCGGGCGCTTGCCCGCGAGCACGACGACGACACCGACCGCGATCGCCGCGGCCCACGACGGGTGGGTCCACGCGAGTCCCCCGAGGAGGCACGTGCCGACGGCGGCGACCTCGGTGGTGGCGCCGAGGTCGGGCTCGGCGGCACGGAGCCCGGCCACGTAGCCCACGACCGCCAGGACGGTGACCGCCGCGACGGTGGCCACCAGCACGGCGGGATCCAGCGCGGCGGCCACGGCGCCGGCGACGGCCGTGACGGCGAAGGTGCGTGCGCCCGCGCTGGGCCGCGGGACCTCGCCGCGCGCGCTGTGCTCCCGCTCCAGCCCGATCATGAGCCCGATCGCGAGCGCGGTGGCGACGTGCGCGAGCGCCGTGACCGTGCCGAGCGTGCCGTCCACCGGCTCGACCGTGTCCAGCCCGCGGCGGCGCGGACAGGGTCGCGGGTCGCCGCGCTGGTGACGGAGGTCCCGTCGCGGCGGACCGACGTGCCCTGCCCCGGCGCGGGGAGGCGGGGGCAGCGTCGCGGACGAGAGCACCCCAGCGAGGAGACGCCGATGAGCCCGACCATCGCCCGGTCCGCCGGCGAGAACACCCCGGTCCGCCGGCTCGCGAGCCACACCCTGGCCACCGTGCCGCCCGACGCGACGCTGCAGCAGGTCGCCGAGGAGCTCGCCATGGACGAGATCGGCGTCGTCGTCGTGGAGCAGGGACGCGAGACGCTCGGCGTCGTCTCGGAGCGCGACCTCGTCGCGGTGATCGCCGCCGGCGGGCGCCTGGACGCCCAGGCCACCGACCTCATGACCGTCGACCTCGTCTCCGCCCCCGAGGACACGACCGTCCTCGAGGTCGCCCGCCTCATGGTCGACGCGGGTGTCCGCCACGTGCTCGTGACGTCCCCCGCCCCGGAGGACGACCGCGACGACGGTCCGGTCGTGGGGATCGTGTCGATGCGCGACGTGGTCGGTTTCCTGCTCGACGACGCCGTCTGAGGGCCGGTGCGGATGCCGGCGGTCGTGCGTCGTGACGAGGGGGCGCGCCCGGTCGGCGTGGTGCGCGCCTTCGCCCCCTGCGGCCCGGGGCGGCACGCGGTGGTCAGCTGGGCGCAGCGGCAGGCCCACCGGACCGGCGCCCGGACGGAGATCCTCGTCGACCCCGACCGGCCGGCGGGCGGCCGCTCTCCGGTGGACCTCCTCGTCCGGGGGTTCGACCTGCTGACGGGGTGGTCCTCGCTCGTCGACCGGCTCGGCCGCGCCGCCGCGGGCGCGCGGCTGCTGGTGGTGCCGCAGGAGCTGGACGGTCTCGAGCGCCTCGTGGACACGGCCTACGAGGCGGTGGCGGTCGTGCCGCCGGACCCACCGCGCCACCGCGGCCCGGTCGTGCTCGCCCTCGCGTCGCGCACGGGCGACGAGGCGGTCGACGCGGCGTTCGAGGCCGCCGCCTGCCGGCACGCGCCGCTGCTGGCCCTGCGGTACCGCGATCCCGAGCGCGCGGCGGTGGTGACGTCGGAGGACGCCGCCGAGGCGACCAGCGAGGAGCGCCGTACCTGGTCCGAACGCCTCGCCGCCTGGCGGTTCGCCTACACGACCGTGCCGGTGGACGTCGAGGTCACCGACGGGGATCCCGCCCTGGAGCTGGTCGACGTCTCCGGGCACGCCCGCCTCCTCGTGGTGGGCCGGTCGGCGCGGGGCCGGTTGCTGGGGTCGCTGACGCCGTCCCCGGTGGCGGCCGTGGCCCGCCACGCGCGCTGCCCGGTGCTCGTGGTCCCGCCGGGAGGGCCGCCGCGACGCTCGTGGTGGCCCCGGACCTGACCCGGTCGGGACCTTCGGCCCCGCCACGACGGGACGCGAGGCGGACCGTCCGGCTCTGATCCGGCCGCCCCGGGGGCGGGACGGTGGTGGTGCGGCACGGGGCCGCGACGACGAGGGAGGGTCCATGACCGGGAACGGAGACCAGGCCGGCGTGATCGTCTGCGGCATCGACGGATCGGCGGGCTCGCGGTCGGCGCTGCGGGAGGCGATCCGCACCGCGGCGCGCCGGGGCGGCCGGGTCCGGGCCGTCGCCGTGTACGAGCCGCCGGAGGTGTGGGCGGCCTGGGGCTACGGGGCCGCCTCGGGAATCCCGGGGCCCGACCCGGACCTCCTGCGCGAGGACGAGCTCGGGGCCGCCCGCACGATGGTCGACGAGGTCCTCGAGGAGACCGAGTGGGACGCGGCGCTGCCCGAGGTCACCGTGGAGGTGGTCGCCGGGCGCCCGGCCGAGGTGCTCGTCGACCTGGCGCAGGGTGCCGACGAGCTCGTCGTCGGACACCGGGGGCGGGGGGCCTTCGGCAGCGTGATGCTGGGCTCGGTCGGCCTGGGGTGCGTGCTGCACGCGACCTGCCCCGTGACGGTCGTCCCCGAGCCGGTCGCGGCCTGAGGAGCGCGGCGGTGCCCACGACGGCCCAGGGCGGCGTGACCACGGTCGACCTCGACGTGCCGGTGGGCACCGTCGACCGTCCGGCCACCGTGATCGCCGAGTCGACGCCCGTGCCCGAGGCGTGGGCGCGACTGCACCAGGACGAGGACGGCTGCGGCGTCGTCGTGCGGGACGACCTGCCGATCGCCGTGGTCACCGCCGGCGCCCTCGCCGAGCGCTGGCCCGGGGGAGGCCCGCTCGCCGTGCACCGCACCCGCGTCCACGACGTCCTCGACCAGCCCTGCGGGGTCGAGGTGCTGGGACCGGACGACGCGCTGGGCCACGCCGGACGGCGCCTGCTCGCCACCGGCCTGCCCGCCCTGCCCGTCCGGGAGGGACACGACGGCGCGCTGCGGGTGGTGACCGCCCGGCGGCTGCTGGCCGCCCTGCTCGCCGCCGGACCCCGGCCGTGACCGGGCGCGGCGTCGTCGTCGGTCTCGACGGGTCCCCGGCGGCCGCCGCCGCCCTGCCCGTCGCGCTGGCGGAGGGGCTGCGGCGCGGCGAGCCCGTGACCGCCGTCCTCGCGTTCCCCGCGCCCGGGTCGTGGGCCGATGGGGAGGACGTCGACGACCTCCCCGAACCCGACCGGATGGCCGCCGCCGTGCGCGAGCAGGCGCAGCGGTTCGCCGACGAGGCCCGGACGCCGCTGGCGCCCGAGCTGCGCGACGTGCCGCTCGAGGTCCGCGTCGAGGCCGGGTCGCCGGCGACCGTGCTCACCGCGGCCGCGGCCGGTGCCTCCCTGCTCGTGGTGGGCCACCGCGGCCGCGGCCCGCTGGGCAGCGCCGTGCTCGGGTCGACCGGGTTGCGGGTGCTCGCGCTCGCGTCGTGCCCGGTGCTCGTGGTGCGGCCCCGCGCGCCGGGTCCGGACGGGCCCGTCGTGGTCGGCATCGACCGCTCGGAGGGGTCGGCGGCCGCGCTGCGCCACGCCCTGGACGACGCCGTCCGCCGCGGCACCCGCGTGGTCGCCGTGACCGGGGTGGCGCCCCCGCCGACGACCGTCGGCTTCCGCCCGCTGCCGGGGCCGACCCTCGCCGCGGTCCGCGAGGGCCTGCGGCCGCGGGTCGAGGGGTTCGTCGCCGAGGTCGTCAAGGAGCACGCGCGGTCGCGACCCGTCCCGCACGTCGACGTCGTCGTCCGCGCGGAGGACCCGACCATGGCCCTGCTCGACGTGGCCGAGCAGCTGGTCGCGGCCGTCCTGGTCGTCGGGCGCACCGGCCACGGCGCGCTCGCGCGCTGGCTGCTCGGCTCGGTCGCCCACGGCGCGGTGCTCCGGGCCCCCTGCCCGGTCGTGGTCGTGCCACCCGACACCCACCCGTCCCCGGGAGACGTCGATGAGTGAGGGCACCGACCCGCGCCCACTGGTCGTCGTGGGCGTCGACGGGTCGCGGGACGCCGACGCCGCGCTGCACCACGCGGTGGCGGAGGCGCGGCGCCGGCACGGCCGTGTCCTGGCGGTGGCGGCGTGCGACGTCCCGCCGTGGTCCGCGGTCGACGTCGAGTCGCTGCCGACGGACCCCGAGGCCGTGCGCCACGGCGCCGAGGTCCGCGCCCGCCGCCACGTCGAGGAGCTCCTCGCCACCGCCGGCGACGTGCCCGTGACCGTCGTCGGGCGCCTCGGGCGCCCGACCCGCGTGCTCGTCGACGAGGCCCGCGACGCGGCCCTGCTCGTGGTCGGCCACCGTGGCCGCGGCGCGTTCCGGTCGGCCGCCCTCGGGTCGGTGGGTCTGGGCTGCCTGCTGCACGCCCGGTGCCCGGTCACGGTGGTCCGGCCCCCCGCACGCGCCGACGCCGGAGGGACGACGCCGGCGCGGGCGGAGGTCGCGCGGTGAGCGACGCCTCCGCCGTCGTCGTCGGGCTCGACGGCTCCGACGGGGCCCGGGCCGCCCTGCACCACGCGCTCGGGGAGGCCGCCCGGCGCCGGGCCGGCGTGCGCGCGGTCGTGTCCTACCTCCCCACCGACTACTGGACCGACCTGCTGTCCGCCGACCTGCCCCGCCGCGCGCCCGACGCCGGCGCCGGCGCCACCGCGCGCGCCCGGGCGGTCGTCGCCGAGGTGGTCGCCGAGCGCGGGGCCGCGGGCGAGCCCCTCCCGGAGCGGCCGATCGAGGTGCTGGGCGTGGCCGGACCACCGGCGGACGTCCTCGTCGACGCCGCGGAGGGCGAGGCGCTGCTCGTGGTGGGGCACCGCGGCCGCGGGGCCCGCCACGGGCGGCTCACCGGGCCGGTCGCCATCGGCTGCGTGCTGCGCGCCCGCTGCCCCGTGACCGTCGTGCCGGCGCGGACCTCATCGCCGTGACCCGTCCCGGGGCCGCCGCGTCACCACCCGACGCAGCCGCCGGCCGGTGATCCGGCGGACGTCGATCACGAGGCGCAGCGCACGCCCGGTCTCGCTGGGCAGGTCGGGCCACCGGTCGGCTCGCGCGAGCGTGGTCGCCGGCGCCCGGTGCAGCGTCCCGACCGCGACCACCGACCACCCGGTGCGGTGGACGAGGTCGATCTCGTCGACCTCGAAGGCGACGGTCTGACCGATCGCGGACCGGACGTCGGCGAGCAGCCCGACGCCGACCACGATCGACGTGTCCTGGAGGGCGAAGGCGAAGGGCTGCACGGTCGGTCCGTGGCCGTCGGTGAAGGCGAGGCGCCCGATCTCGGCGGTCATCAGCAGCGCCCGGCTCTCGGCCTCGCCCAGGGGGTCGAGCATCCCCTCCTCGATCGCGGTCACCGTGTTCTCCTCTCGGAAATGGGCCGGACGTGACGGCGGCGGCGCCACCGGTCGAGCTCGTCGACGCCCCAGACCAGCGGGGCGCAGCACAGCAGCAGGGCGACCGTCGCGGCGTCGAGCGGCGCGGTGCCGACGAGGTGCTGCGCGACGGGCAGGTACACGACGGCGGCGGTGACGAGCACCTCGAAGCCGATGCCCCACCACAGCAGCGGGTTCGTCCCGAGGCCCACCGAGCGCAGCGACGCGTGCTCCGTGCGGGCGGCGAACGCGGTCCCGATCTGGCACGCCACGATGCCGACGAACGTGGCGGTGGTGGCCTCGACGTAGGCCGGGTGCAGCGCGCTGCCGGGCCCGGTGGGCGCGCCGGGGGTCCACCCCGCGCGGAGCAGGACGACCAGGAACGCCCCGGTGGTGAGGGCCGCCGAGGTCAGCCCGAGCAGGCCCCAGGCACGCCAGAGCATGCGCGGGCGGATGACCCCTTCCGAGCGGGGCCGCGGCGGCCGCGACATCACCCCCGGCTCGGCGGGCTCGCGGCCGAGGGCCAGCGCCGGGAGCGTCTCGGTGCCGAGGTCGATGGCGAGGATCTGCAGCACGGTCAGCCCGAGCGGCACCGCGCCCCCGGACAGGGCGAACACCAGGAACGGCACGACCTCCGGGACGGCGTGCGCGAAGATGTAGAGCACGAACTTGCGCACGTCGTCGTACACCCGCCGGCCCTCGGCCACGGCGCGTTCGATCGTGGCGAAGTCGTCGTCGGTGAGCACCATCGTCGCCGCCTCGCGGGCGACGTCGGTGCCCGAGGCGCCCATGGCCACGCCGATGTCGGCGCGCCGCAGCGCCGGGGCGTCGTTGACGCCGTCCCCGGTCACGGCCACCACCTCGCCGAGGTGGCCGAGCGCCTCGACGATGCGCAGCTTCTGCTCGGGCGCGACGCGGGCGAACACGATCTCGTCGCCGGCCGCGAGGAGCGCGTCGAGCGCGCCCTCGCGCAGGCCGGCCAGCTCGGCGCCGCCGACCACCCGCAGCCCGTGGGCACCGATCCCGACCGCGCGCGCGACGGCCTCGGCGGTGACCGGGTGGTCGCCCGTGACCACGTGGACCGCGATCCCGGCGGCGTGGCAGCGCGCGACGGCGGGCCGGACCGAAGGGCGCGGCGGGTCGACGAGCCCGACCAGGGCCTCGAGCACCAGCCCGCTCTCGACCGCGGCGCGGTCCGCGCCGACGTCCCCCGGCCCGGCCGGGCGGCCGGCGAGGGCGAGCACGCGCAGCCCGTCGGCGGCGAGGTCGGCGGTGGCCGTCAGGACCTCGGCGCGGCCGGCGGCGTCGAGCTCGGTGACGCCGCCGTCGCGGCGGAGCGCCGTGCAGCGCTCGAGGACCGCCTCGACCGCGCCCTTGGTGTGGACCGCGAGGCCGTCGGGGGTGTCGTCGACGGTGGACATCCGGGTGAGGACGGGATCGAACGGGTGGACGGCCCGCCGGTCCCGCAGGCGGGTGGCGGCGCGGGTGTCCAGACCGGCCGCCGCGGCGAACACCAGCAGCGCGAGCTCGGTGGGGTCCCCCGACCCGGTCCCGCGGGCCGGGTTGGGCAGGTCGGCGTCGCTGCAGCGCTGGGCGACGCGGGCCGCCTGCGGCGCGGCGGACGCGTCGCGATCGGGGTCGCCCCGCCCCCGGGCCGGGGTCCAGAGGGCGTGCGGACGCATGCGGTTGCGCGTGAGGGTGCCGGTCTTGTCGGTGCAGATGACCGTCGTCGACCCGAGCGTCTCGACGGCCGAGAGGCGGCGGATCACGGCGCCGTGCCGGGCCAGCGAGCGCACCCCGGCCGCGAGCGCCAGCGTGATCGTCGGGAGCAGCCCCTCCGGCACGTTGGCCACCAGCAGGCCGATCGCGAACACCAGCGCGGCGGTGAACGACAGCCCGGCCAGCAGGCCGATCGGCAGGAACGCGGCCCCCGTGCCGAGGGCGACCGCGGCGATGAGCCAGGCCACGCGGCGCACCTGGACCTCGAGCGGGCTCTCGCGGTGCCCGACGTGCCCGGTCAGGGCCGCGATGCGCCCGATCTCGGTGTGCACGCCGGTGCCGGTCACCACGGCGCGGGCCGAGCCGACGGTGCAGGTCGTGCCGCGGAACACGAGGTCCGGCGCCTCGAGCACCGGGCCGGGTGGGTGCGCCCCGGCGCGGCGGGCGACCGGCACGGACTCCCCGGTCAGCGCGCTCATGTCGATCTCGACGGCGCCGGACACCAGCCGCCCGTCGGCGGGCACGGCCGCACCCTCGCCGAGCAGGACGACGTCGCCGGTCACGACCTCGACGGCCGGGATCTCACGCGCGACGCCGCCGCGCAGCACGCGTGTGCGCGCCGGCAGGTAGGCCTCCAGCGCCGCCACCGCGTGCTCGGCGTGCTGCTCCTGCCAGAACGCGAGGCCGGCGTTGAGCAGCACCACGACGACGATGGCCGCGGCGAGCACCGGGGTCCCGGCCAGCAGCGCGAGGCCGGACGCCGCCCAGAGCAGCAGCGCGAGGGGGTGGACCACCTGGCGGGCCAGGGCGCGCGGCCACGACGCCCGGGAGCGCGCGGGCAGGGCGTTCGGGCCCTGCACCTGGAGGCGCCGCGCCGCGTCCCGCTCGTCCAGGCCTTCCGGCCCGGAGCGCAGCTCGTGCCAGAGCCGGTCGAGGGGGGCGTCGAGGTCCGGTCCCGGCACGGCCCCGGGGGCGGCCGGCGGGTGGTGCGGACCGGCGACGCCGGTCGTCGCTCCCTCGGCGGTGCTGGGCACGGGTCGACCCTCGCCGCGCCCGGGGCGTGCCCTCCAGGGCCGACGGTCGTGTCGCGACGGGACCGGGAGACCCCCGCCCGACGCACGTCACCGTCCGCTCCGGGGACGGGTGCCCGCTTCGGGACCTTCGGCCCTTCCTCGCCGAGGGCGTCGCGTGGTCACTGCACGGGACGCCCCGAACGCTCTCGGTGTCGGAGGAGGGGACCGTGGACGAGGACGTGAGGCTGCCCGAGGGAGGCGTGCCGCCGCGACCGCGGCAGCACGGCGACGCGGAGCGGGTGCCGGTCCCGCCGCCGGCGGACCGGGCCCGCTACCGGCCGCTGCGGGGCCTGGAGGAGCTGCTGGACGACGTCCTGGGTCGGGCCGGCTGACGCCGGTGCGGCGGCCGGGTCGCGATCAGGTCTCGGTCAGCACCTGGTCCAGGGGACGCCGCGGCGTCGCCGGGAGCGGCTCACCGAAGGGGTCCGGCCAACCGAGGCGCAGGACGCACACCGGCGGTCGGTGGGCGCCGACGACGAGGTGGCGCACTCGCTCACGGGTCTCGGGCACCTCGAGCACCTGGGTGATCGGCGTGGTGCCCAGGCCCCGGGCGGTGGCCTCGAGCAGGACGGCGCTGAGGGCCTCGCCGGCGCGCAGCACCGACACCGGTCCCTCGTCCACCGCCGTGAGGACCGCCAGGACCGACGCGTCCTCGTGGTCGCCGCCGCCGCGGGGCTGGCGCAGCGACCCCCGCGGGAACCAGCGCAGCACCAGGTCGCGGTAGGAGGGCGGCGGGCCGTCGAGGCGGGCGCTCGCCGGGATGCCGTCGCGGGCGCCCGCGTAGCGATGGGTCCACTGCTCGAGCTCCGCGGCGTAGCCGACGTGCTCGCGCTGCCGGCCGGCGGCCTCGCGCATGGCCTCCGCGATGAGGGCGCGGTGCGTGCCGTACGCCAGGTGCAGGACGCCGCCGTAGGGCCGGGCGGCGTCGTCGAGGGACTCCAGGACGTCCACGGGCACCTCGCGGCCGGTGAAGCGACGGCGGTCGGTGCGCCGCGCGGGGATGGCCGCGGCGTGCCGGGCGGACGTCGCGTCGACGTCCCCGTCGATCGGCCGGATGCGTACCCGGGCGAGCGGGCGCCCGTCGGTCTCGGGCTGGTGGCGGACGGCGCTGGCCCATCCCTCGCTCGCGAGCGTGACCCGCAGGTGGTGCAGGGCGCACCCGCAGGCCAGCAGCGCCCCGTGGCCGAGCTCGTCGGTGAAGTGCAGCCGCCGGGAGCGGTCGACGTGGAGGTCGACGTGGTCGTCGCCGAGCACCCACCGCCAGGGCTGCGTGTTGTGCTCCGACGGGGCCCGCAGCGCGCGGGCGACCGCCTCGCGCAGGACCGCGCGCTCGGTGCCGAGCGAGGGGGCGTTCACCGCGCACCGGCCGCCGGGGGCCGGCGGGAGTCGCGCAGGGCGACACGCAGGGCCGCGTCGACGCAGGCGTCGGCGCGCTCGCCGGTCTCGACCGCGCTCAGCACCCACGTCAGCGTGCTGCGCACGTCCCGGTTCGGCTCGCGGCGCAGCGAGGTCCGGGCCTGGTCGAGCGCGGCCAGCCGGGTCACCCGCGGCGCGTCGCGGCGGCTGAGCACCACGACGTGGGCCACGAGGTCGCAGGCCTCGGTGGGTCGACGCTCGGGCACGGTGTCCATGACGGCTCCTCTCCGGCTTCCAGCCCACCCGGGACGACCGCCCCGGTCGAGGTCCGCTCGGCCCGGCGTCCGGGGTCCTGCGTCCCTGCCCGCGCGCGACCAGCGGGCGCAGCGTCCGGCGGGGCCGTCCGGACGGGAGGAGACGTCGTGACGCGGGGCGTGGTCGGGGTCGGGGTCGGGGTCGGGGTCGTGGTCGGGGTCGGGGTGGCGCCGGTGGACGGCACGCCGCCGTGCGCGGGCGGCCGACGGTGACGGTCGCCACTGCGCCGTCGCGAGGGCGGGTCCTGGTGGTGGTCACCCGCGCGACGCTCACGGTGGTCGGTCTCGTCGCGCTCTACTACACGCTGCCCCTGGCCCCGAGGTCGGCCGCCGACACCGCGCTGCTCCTGGTCGGCGGACTCAGCGCGCTCGCGGTGCTCACCGCGTGGCAGGTCCGGCTCATCGCCACCCGCGCCCGCCACCCCGGGCTGCGTGCGCTCGAGACCCTCGCGCTGACCATCCCGACGTTCCTGTTGCTGTTCGCCGCCGGCTACCACCTGGTCTCGCAGGCGGACCCTGCGGAGTTCTCCGAACCCCTCTCCCGCACCGACGCGCTCTACTTCACCGTCACGGTCTTCGCCACCGTCGGTTTCGGCGACATCGTCCCGGTGGCCGAGGGCGTCCGGATCGCCGTGTCGGTGCAGATGCTCGCCGACCTCGTCCTCCTGGGGGTCGTCCTGCGCGCGGTGCTCGACGCGGTCACGCGCGCGCGGCACCTCCGGCCCGGCCCGGAGCCGGCGGGACCAATGGCCCGGGACACGGGCCCTTCGGCCGCCCCGGCCGCGCCGGACGCGGCCCACACTCGGATCCCATGACCGGCGCCACGGCACGCACGGGCACCGACGAGCCCGGCGTCCGGCCCGGGATCGGGGTGCTCCTCGCCGCGTGCATCTCCACGCTGGTGGTCAACGCGAACACCTCGGCGGTCAGCATCCTCATCCCGTCGATCAGCACCGACCTCGACGCCCCGCTCGACCTGCTGCAGTGGGCGGTGACGGGCTACCTGCTGGTCGGGGCGGCCACCATCGTCACGACCGGCGCCCTCGGGGACGTCTTCGGCCGGCGCCGCGTCTTCGTCGCGGGGCTGCTGCTCTTCGTCGCCACCTCGGTGCTCATCGCCCTGTCCCCGAGCGGCGCGGTCGTGGTCGCGGGACGGGTCGTCGCCGGCGCCGCCGGGGCGACCGTCCTGGCCTGCGGGCTCTCGCTGCTCTCGGTCGCGTCCTCGGGTCAGGGGCAGATGTGGGGGGTGTCCCTGTGGGGCGGCGCGTCGGCCGTCGGCGCGGCCGCGGGCCCGGTGATCGGGGGCGTCCTCAACGAGGTCTCCGGGTGGCAGGGCCTGTTCTGGCTCAACGCCGTGGTGGCGGCCGCCTGCGTCCCGCTGACGTGGGCCACCGTGGCGGAGTCCGCCGACCCCGAGCGTTCGCGGCGCATCGACTGGGCCGGGACGGTGCTGGTCGCCGCGGTGCTCGTCCCGTTCGTCTTCGCGATGACCGAGGGCTCCACCTGGGGGTGGCTCTCCCTACCGACCCTGGCGTGCCTCCTCGTCTCGGTCCTCGCCGCGGTCGGCTTCGTCCTCGTGGAGCGGCGGGTCAGCGCCCCGCTGATCGACCTCGCCCTGCTGCGCAACGTGCTGCTGGTCGGCTCGACGCTCGCGATCCTCATCGGGGCCGGGGCGATCGCGGCGATCAGCTTCCTCATCAGCCTCTACTTCCAGAACCCGCTGACCTTCGGCATGAGCAGCCTGCAGGCCGGGCTGGCGACGCTGCCGGTGGCCGCGGCCGTGGTGGTCGCCGCGCCGCTGGTCAGCCCGCTCGCGCACACGTTCTCCGCGCGCCTCGTCGTCATGGCCGGCTTCGTGCTGCTCACCGTCTCGTTCGGCGTGCTCGCCGCCGTCCGGCCCGGCTGGGGCTACGGCGCGTTCCTCCTCCCGCTGCTCGGGGTCGCCGTGGGGCTGGCGCTGTCCAACGGCCCGGCCTCCTCGGTGTCCACTGCCTGCGTGCCCGCCGAACAGGTGGGCTCGGCGTCCGGGATCTCCAACATGGCCCGCTACGTGGGCGGCGCCGTGCTGACCGCCGTCGTCGCCGGCATCGTCACCCGCGTCGCGTCGGCGAAGCTGGACGCGGGCGCCGCAGGCGCGGAGGCCCTCGCGGCGGGGTTCGGCCGGGCCTGCCTCGTCCTGGCCGTCTTCTCGGCGTCGGGGATCCTGCTGGGCTGGCTGGTCGCCCGCCGCGCCCGCCGGCCCGGCGTCGCCGACCTCGCCGCCGCCGCCGCGTCGACGGTGCACACCCTGCCGCCCGTCGGCAGCGCCGCCCCGGACGGCGGGTCGCCGGGCGGGACGGGGCGCCACCGCCGCACCGGGGCGTGACCCGGCGGTCGTGTGCTCAGCGCGCCGTGGCGGTCGCGGCGTGCCCTCCGGCCGGGATCGGTAGACGAGCGCCCAGCCAGAAGCACAGCGCGATCCCGAGGGCGGCGACCAGCGGAGCCTTGACCTCGGCCGGGGAGTCGAGCGGGCGCACGGCGCTCGCGAGCGCCATCAGGACGGGACCCTGGATCACGAACGCGGCGAACGCACCCCGGATCCACGCGGGCGGTCGGGCGGCGCGACCGCCCCACCGGCGTTCGGCCAGGCCCACCAGCACCACCGACCCGCAGACGACCAGAACGCTCTCGATCACCGCCGTGGCGAGCGCCTGCCAGTGCCAGCCGCCGAGGTAGGGGGTCAGGTCGCGGCTCGCGTCGTGCACCCCGGCGGCGAGGGCCAGCGCCGGCAGCAGCACGAGGGTCAGGAGCGCGAGCGCGCCGCAGCGGCGCCACGGCCCGTCCGGCACGTGCCGCGGCCAACCGGAGCGGGCCGCCGCGATCCCGAGGACGAACAGCCCGAGGCACGGCGGCCACTGCCAGAGATGCAGGTCGGCGACCTGCCCGCTGCGGGCCGGGAACACGAGACGGACGACGAACGACGCCGCCGCGATGACGACCACAGCCGCCGCGAGGTGCGGCCCGGCCGGCCGAGCGGGCCGCGGGCGCCGGGCCGGCGTCCACCGGCGGACCAGAACGAAGCCCACCGAGTACACGAGCAGCACCAGCGCGAACCACAACGCGCCGGAGTCGAGCAGGGGATGGCGGTGCGCCAGCACCCACCCGAAGGACACCCGCCGACCGGCCGCGGTGTACGCCAGCCACACCGAGGCGGGCCACACCAGGACCGCCGAGACCAGCCACGGCAGGCCGAGACGCACGACGCGGCCGCGGACGTAGGGCGCCGTCCCGTGCCGCTCGACCGCCTGCTCGACGAGGAGGCCCGCCACGAAGAAGAGCACCCCGAGGACGAACAGCCCGGACGGCCCGAGCACCGCGACGAGCACGAGCTCGACGTGCGGGTCGAAGGTGACCTCGGCGACCTCGTGGTACGCCCAGCCGCCGACCGCCGAGTACCCGAGCAGCGCGTGGCCCCCGATGACCCAGGCGACCAGCAGCGCCCTGAGCACGTCGAGGTGCGGCAACCGGTCCCCGTGTCCGCCCGTCTCGTCCCTCGCCACGCCGTCAACCTCGGCCCTCGCCCCGACCGGCGGCAGGGGAGAAGGTCCCCACGAGGCCGACCGTGGGGTACCGGTCGGCGCCGAGCAAGGACCTTCGGCGCCGATCTCGGTCCGGTCGCTCCTGCCGGCCGGGTCGATGGTCGCGCGGGAATGGGTCGTCGGCAGTCGCCGGCGACCGAGGAGTCGGGCCGCCCGCGCGCGGCCACCAGGAGGAGACCCGATGACCGTCACCGACCCCGTCCGCTCCCGCGTCACCGTCGCTTCGCCACCGGCCGGCCCGGCAGCGCCGCACAGCGCGCACTGGCGGGACGCTCTCGTGGACCTCCTGGTGCTCGCCGAGCACGGTGACCTCGACGCGGCGGCGAGCCTGCGGGGGTGGTTGTCGGTCGACCCGACCGCCGCCTCGGCGACCGAGGCGATCCGGCGGGTCGTCGACGCCGTCCGTGCCGCCTGACCCGCGGGCCGGGTGCACGGTGGCGACGATCGACGGCGACGACCTCGACCTGCTCGACGCGTGGTGGCGCGCGGCGAACTACCTGGCGGTCGGCCAGATCTACCTCCGCGACAACCCCCTGCTGCGCGAGCCGCTGGCCGCGGAGCACATCAAGCCCCGCCTGCTCGGGCACTGGGGCACGACGCCGGGCCAGACGTTCCTGTGGGCGCACGTGAACCGCGTCGCCCGCCGGGGCGAGTTCACCCCGCTGTTCGTCTCGGGACCCGGACACGGCGGTCCGGCGGTGGTCGCCGCGACCTGGCTCGAGGGCACCTACTCCGAGCGCTACGCCCACGTGACGCCCGACGAGGAGGGGATGCGCACGCTGTTCCGGCAGTTCTCCTCCCCCGGCGGCATCCCCAGCCACGTCGCGCCGGAGACCCCCGGCTCGATCCACGAGGGCGGCGAGCTGGGCTACTCGCTGGCCCACGCCTACGGCGCCGTCTTCGACAACCCCGATCTGCTGGTCGCCTGCGTGGTCGGGGACGGCGAGGCCGAGACCGGACCGCTGGCGACCGCATGGCACGCGAACAAGTTCTGCCACCCCGTCCACGACGGGACGGTGCTGCCGGTCCTGCACCTCAACGGCTACAAGATCGCCAACCCGACCGTGCTCGCCCGGATCCCCCTCGACGAGCTCCGCGCCCTGATGCGGGGGTACGGGCACGAGCCCTACGTCGTCGACGCGGGTCTCGACGAGGAGCACGCGGCCGTGCACCGGCGCATGGCCGACACCATGGACGAGATCGTCGCCGAGATCGCGCGGCTCCGCCGTGAGGCGTCCGACGCGGAGGCCGCGGGGCGGCCGATCGAGCGACCGCGGTGGCCGATGCTCGTCCTGCGCACCCCGAAGGGCTGGACCGGCCCGCGCGAGGTCGACGGCGTCCCGGTGGCGGGCACGTACCGGGCGCACCAGGTGCCGCTGGCCGGGACCCGGGAGGACCCGGAGCACCGCGCGGAGCTCGAGCGCTGGATGCGCTCCTACCGCCCCGAGGAGCTCTTCGACGACGCGGGCCGGCCGCGGCCCGAGCTGGCCGCGCTGCACCCCGGGGGCGGCCGGCGGATGAGCGCGACCCCGCACGCCAACGGCGGCGAGCTGCTGCGGGACCTGCGGCTGCCCGACTTCCGCGACCACGCCGTGGCGGTCGACCGCCCCGGCGGGCCGGTGGCCGAGTCCACCCGCGTGCTGGGCGGCTGGGTGCGCGAGGTCATGCGTCGCAACCCGGGGAACTTCCGCCTCTTCGGGCCCGACGAGATCGCCTCGAACCGGCTGCAGGACGTCTTCGCCGTCACCGACCGGCAGTTCGAGGGCGACATCCTCGACGGCGACGACCACCTCGCCCCGACCGGGCGTGCGGTGGAGGTGCTCTCCGAGCACCTGTGCCAGGGCTGGCTCGAGGGCTACCTGCTGACCGGGCGGCACGGCCTGTTCACCTGCTACGAGGCGTTCATCCACATCGTCGACTCGATGCTCAACCAGCACGCCAAGTGGCTGAAGGTGACCCGGGCGATCCCGTGGCGGCGCCCGGTCGCGTCGCTGAACTACCTGCTCACCTCCCACGTCTGGCGCCAGGACCACAACGGCTTCTCCCACCAGGACCCCGGGTTCATCGACCACGTGGTGAACAAGAAGGCCGAGCTGGTGCGGGTCTACCTCCCGCCGGACGCCAACACGCTGCTCTCGACCGCGGACCACTGCCTGCGCTCCCGCGACTACGTCAACGTGATCGTGGCCGGCAAGCAGCCCGAGCCCCAGTGGCTCGACATGGAGTCCGCGGTGGCGCACTGCACGCGCGGGCTCGGCGTGTGGGACTGGGCGAGCACCGACCGGGACGGCGAGCCCGACGTCGTGCTCGCGTGCGCCGGCGACGTCCCGACGCTGGAGACGCTGGCCGCGGCCGACCTGCTGCGCCGCCACCTGCCGGACCTGAGGGTGCGGGTGGTCAACGTCGTCGACCTCATGCGGCTCGAGGACCCCACGGAGCACCCGCACGGCCTGCCCCACCGCGAGTTCGACGCCCTGTTCACCCCGGACAAGCCCGTGATCTTCGCCTACCACGGCTATCCGTGGCTGATCCACCGGCTGACCTACCGGCGCACCGGGCACGCCAACCTCCACGTGCGCGGCTACAAGGAGGAGGGCACGACCACGACGCCGTTCGACATGGTCATGCTCAACGACCTCGACCGCTTCCACCTGGTCATGGACGTCATCGACCGGGTGCCGGGACTGGGGGTGCGGCACGCCGCGCTGCGCCAGCGGATGGCCGACGAGCGCCTGGCCTGCCGGGAGTACACCCGCCGCCACGGGGAGGACCGGCCGGACGTGCGCGACTGGTCGTGGTCGGGCACCGGTGGGGAGACCGGGGCGAGCGACACCGCGCCCGACCTCCCCGCCGAGGTGCGCACCGGCCCGGACCAGCACGACCCGCTGGCCGACGTCCGCTGATGCGCGTCCTGGTCCTCAACGCGGGCTCGAGCAGCGTCAAGCTGCGGGTGGTGGAGCCCGACGACACCGTCGTGCACCGGGCCGACCTCGACGCCCCGCGCGGGCGCCCCGCCGAGGGCGAGCTCGAGGACGCGGCGCTGCGGCTGGCCCGCGCGGCCGGCGGGGTGGACGCGGTCGGGCACCGGGTGGTCCACGGGGGACCCGACTTCACGGCCCCGGTCCGGATCGTCCCGGACGTGCTGGACCGGATCGACGCGCTGACCGTGCTCGCGCCGCTGCACCAGCCGCCGGCCGTCGCCGGCATCCGAGCCCTGGCCGGGGCCCTGCCGGACGTGCCGTCGGTGGCCTGCTTCGGCACCGCCTTCCACACGACGATGCCGCCGGCCGCGAGCACCTACGCGGTGCCGGCGCGGTGGCGCTCGGAGCTCGGCCTGCGCCGCTACGGCTTCCACGGCCTCGCCCACGCGTGGGCGTCGGCGCGCGCCGCGGAGATCGTCGGGCGGCCCGTGGCGGAGCTGCGGATCGTGGTCGCCCACCTCGGGTCGGGCGCCTCGGCGTGCGCCGTGGACGGCGGCCGCTCGGTGGACACCACGATGGGCTTCACGCCCACCGCCGGGCTGGTCATGGCGACGCGGAGCGGCGACCTCGACCCGTCCGCGGTGACGTGGCTGAGTGTCCACGCGGACGTGCCCCCGGCCGAGGTCGACCACGCCCTGGACCACGAGTCGGGGATGGCGGCCCTCGCGGGGGAGGCCGACATGCGCCGGGTCCTCGCCGCGGCCGGGGCGGGCGACCCGGCCGCGGGGCTCGCCGTGGAGGTGTGGGTGCACCGCGCCCGCGCGCAGCTGGCGGCGATGGCGGCCGCCCTGGGCGGTGTCCACGTGCTCGCGTTCAGCGGGGGCGTGGGGGAGAACGCGCCGGTGCTGCGCCGGCGCCTCGTCGACGGGCTGCCCTTCCTCGGCCTCGCCCTCGACGCGGACCTCGACGCCGCCGCGGTCGACGGCGTGGAGGGTGACGTGTCCACCGATGCGGCGGAGGCCCGGACGGTCGTGGTCCACGCCCGCGAGGACCTCGTCATCGCCCGCCAGGTCCGCGGCGTGGCGGCAGGACCGCGCGCCCCCGGGTGACGGCCCGGGACCGAACGTCCCGCACGTCCGGGCTGCTCGGGCGTGGTCGGCCGGCGGGCACGGGTCGACGCTCGGGGGATGACGAGCCACGACATCGACGAGCTGGCGCCGCCGGAGTGCCTGCGGCTGCTCGACACCGCGCCGGTCGGCCGGATGGTGTTCCTCGAGGGCGCCCTGCCCGTGGCGCACCCCGTGAACTTCCTGCGCCACGGCAGCTCGGTCATCGTGCGCACGGGGCCGGGCGCCAAGCTCGACGCGGCCCGCCGGCGGGATCTCGTCGCCTTCGAGGCCGACCACATCGACCCGGACACCCACACGGGCTGGAGCGTGCTGCTCGTCGGGCGCGCCGAGGTGGTCAACGACGTCGACCAGCTCCTGGCGGTCCTCGACCTCGCCCACCGACCGTGGGTCCGCGGGCGGGGCGCCCACGTCCTGCGGATCACCGCCCAGCGGATCACCGGACGGCGCCTCGTGCGCGACGGCGGGCTCGACGGCACCGCCCACACCGATCCCTGACCCCGAGGCGTCGGCGGACGGGTCAGGGTCCGACGGGAACGACGCGGGCGCCGCGGGTCCCGACCCCGGCCGGAGCGCTGACGGTGACCACCGGCAGTGCGGGGAACTCGGCCGGGCGGTGGGACACGATGATCGTCGTGCGGTCGCGGCTGAGCTCCTCGATCTCGGCGGCCAGCGCCGTCGCGGTCGGTGCGTCGAGGTGCGCGGTGGGCTCGTCGAGGGCGAGCACCGGCCGGTCGGCCAGGAGCACCCGGGCCACCGCGAGCCGCTGGCGCTCCCCGCCCGACACCGGGCCGCCGTGCTCGCCCAGCGGCGTGTCCAGCCCCGCGGGCAGCGCCGCGAACCACGCGCCGAGCCGCGCGTGCTGCAGGGCCGCCACCAGCGCGTCGTCGGTCGCGTCGGGACGGGCGAGGCGCAGGTTCTCGCGCAGCGTGCTGTCGAACAGGTGCGCGGCCGGGCCGCACCACGCGATCCGCGCGCGGACGTCGTCGGCGGCCATGGTCGCGGTGTCGCGGCCGTCGAGGGTGACGGCGCCCCGGGCCGCCGGCAGCGTCCGCAGGACCGCCGCGAGCACCGTGCTCTTGCCCGCGCCCGACGGGCCGGCGAGCACGATCCGCCGGCCCCTCGGCACGGCGAACGACACCCCGCTGACGGCCTCCCGCGCCGCGTCCGGCCAGCGCACGGCGAGCGACACCGCCGCGAGGTCCGGATCGGCGGGCACGGCGGCGGGCACCGCCGGGTCGAGCACCGTGGCGGGCGCGTCCTCGAGCTCGGCCAGGCGGCGGGCCGCCGGGACGGCCTCGGCCAGGCGCACCGCGGCGTCGGGGAGACCGGCCACGAGCTCGGCGACCGCCAGCGGGGTGAGGGCGAGCACCGCGAGGACGGTGGGCGCCAGGCGGCCCTCGGCCAGGGCGAGCACACCGACCACCGTGGCACCCAGCGTGGCCAGCCCGATCCCGAGGACCCCGACGCCGGCGCCCAGCCCGGCCCCGCGGGCCTGCGCGATCGTGCGCACGGCGAGCTCGCCGTCGTGGCGGCTCAACCGGCGGCGCCGCCGGGCGGCGGCGCCGATCACGAGCAGGTCGGCGGCGCCGTCGAGGATCTCCAGGGTGCCGGCGGCCACGGCCGCGCGGGCCGCGGCGGTGGTCCTTGCGAGCCGGCGGCCGGCAAGCACCGCGAGCACCGGGGCGAGCACGCCCGCCACCAGCAGCCCGGCGGCGAGGGCGAGGCCGGCCTCGGGCAGCAGCCAGGCGAGGAGACCGACCGACCCGGCGGCCACGAGCAGCGCCGACCCCGCCGGGACCAGCCCGCGGACCAGGACGTCCTGCTGGGCGTCGACGTCGCCGGTCAGCCGGGCCAACAGGTCGCCGCGGCGGCCGCCGGCGGCGGGGCCGCGGCGCACGAGGGCCTGCCACAGGCGCACGCGCAGGTCGGCGCCGAGGCGCAGGGCGACGTCGTGGGACGCGAGCCGCTCCAGGTAGCGCAGGACACCCTTGGCCAGCCCGAAGGCGCGCACGGCGACGATCGCGACCATGAGGGTCAGCAGCGGCGGCTGCAGGGCGGCGGCGGAGATCAGCCACGCCGACGTGGCCGTCAGCGCCACCGCGCTGCCGAGGGCGCCGGCGCCCAGCAGCACCGCGACGGCGAGCCGCGGCCACCGGCCGCGACCGGCGTCCCGCAGGCGCCGCAGGGGGCCTTGCCGGCCGGCCCCCGCGGGGACCGCGACCCCCACGGCGACCGGCTCCGGCGCGGGAGCGGCGGGCGAGGTCGGGGCCCCCGCGCCGGAGCCCGCGGGCAGGACGGCCTCCACCACCGCGGGCTCTGCGGGTACGTCGACGATGCGATCGCAGGCGGCCAGCACCTCGGGACGGTGGCTCACGACGATCGCGCTCCGCCCGCGCAGCGCCCCGGGCAGGGCGATGAGCATCGCCGACCCGGTCTCGGCGTCGACGCCCTCGGTCGGCTCGTCGAGCAGCAGGAGCGGGCGGTCGAGCACGAGGGCGCGCGCCAGGGCCACGCGCCGCTGCTGCCCGGTCGAGAGCCCCGCGCCGCGCTCGCCGACCACCGTGTCCAGGGGGACGTCGACGCTCGCGGCGGCGGCCGCGTCCCGCACGAGGTCGTCCTGGGCCCCGGGGCGGCCGAGCCGGATGTTCTCGGCGACCGTGCCCGCCACCAGCACCGGACGCTGCGGCACCCACGCGATCCGGGCCCGCCAGGCGTCGAGGTCGAGGTCGTCGAGGCCGACACCGCCGACGGTCACCCGGCCCCGGTCGGGTCGGCGCAGCCCCGTGACGAGGTCGAGCACGGTGGACTTCCCCGCGCCGCTCGGTCCCCGCAGCCCGACGGTGCCGGCGGCACCCACGGTGAGGTCGAGGCCGTCGAGCACCGGGCCGCCCCGGCCGTCCACCCCGACGTGCTCGAGCCGAACCGGGACGCGGGAGGGGTCCGGCGCCGGGCGTCGCGCCCCCGCCCCGGACGCGGCCGGGGTCCCCAGCACGGTGAACACGTCGTCGGCCGCGGCCAGGCCCTCGGTGCTGTCGTGGAACCGCGCCCCGACCGCGCGCAGCGGCAGGTAGATCTCGGGCGCCAGTATGATCACGAGGAGACCCGTGGCGAGGTCGAGCCGGCCCTCGGCGAGCCGCAGCCCGACCGACACGGCGACGAGGGCGACCGACAGCGTCGCCAGCACCTCGAGCACCAGGGCGGACAGGAACGCGACGCGCAGCGTGCGCATGGTGGCCCGCCGGTACTCGTCGGCGACGGCGCGGAGCCGCCCGGACTGGGCGCCGGCCCGCCCGAAGGCGACGAGGACGTCGAGGCCGGCCACGAGGTCGAGGAAGTGGTGGCCCAGGACCGCGAGGGCCCGCCAGCGGCGGGCGGTGTCGTCGCGGGTGCGCAGGCCGACGAGCACCATGAACAGGGGGATGAGCGGCACCGTGACCGCGACGATCACCGCGGCGATCCAGTCGGCGGTCAGCAGCCGCACCCCGACGAGGACGGGCACGGTCGTGGCCAGCAGCAGGGTGGGCAGGTAGCGGCGCAGGTAGCCGTCGAGGGCGTCGACGCCGCGGGTGGCCAGCGTGCCGAGCTCGCCGGTCGAGGGCAGCCGGGGGTCGCGCGGCCCGAGGCGCAGGACGTGGTCGACGAGGTCGGCCCGCAGCGTCCCGATCACCCGGGCGGAGGCCCGCACCGCCGCGGCCTCCGTGGCCCACACCAGCAGCGCCCGCCCGGCGACGACGACGGCGATGCCCACGAGCAGCCCCGTGAGGGCGGCGAGTGGCGTGCGGTCCAGGAACGCCCGGGCCACGACCCGCGAGAGCAGGTCGGCCTGGGCCACCACCAGGCCGGCCGTGGCCACGCCCGCCGCCGCGGTGAGCACCACGAAGGTGCGCGCGGGACGGACCTGGCGCAGCAGGCGGGGGTCCAGGGGCTTCACCGCCGCGCCTCGGTCCGGCGCTCGCGCGGGGGCAGGCCGCCGGCCGGGGGGATGTCGTCGCGGGTGAGGCGGCGGCGGAAGACCCAGTAGGTCCAGGCCTGGTACGCGAGCACCACCGGGGTCACGGCGACCGCCACCCACGTCATGATCTCGAGGGTGTAGGGCGTCGACGCGGCGTTCGTCGTGGTCAGCGTTCCGGCCGGGTCGGTGGACGAGGGCAGCACGGCGGGGTACAGCGAGCCGAACAGCGTCACCGTCGTCGCCACGATCGTCACGGCGGTCAGCGTGAACGCCCAGCCCTCGCGGGCGCGGCCGACGAGCAGCACGGCCCCCACGAGGGCCAGCGCCGCGGCGATCGCGCTGATCGCGGTCCAACCCTTGCCGTGGACGAGCTGGGTCCAGAGCAGGAACGCGGCCCCGACCGGGACGGCACCCAACCCGAGGCGCAGCGCGAGGCGGTGGGCCCGCAGCCGCAGCTCGCCGTCGGTCTTGAGCGACACGAACACCGCGCCGTGCAGCAGGAAGACCAGCAGCGTGGTCAGCCCGCCGAGCAGGGCGTAGGGGTTGAGCAGGGTGAACAGGGTGCCGGTGTACTCGTGCTGGGCGTCGAGGGGCACGCCGGCGACGATGTTGGCGAAGGCGACGCCCCACAGCAGGGCGGGCACGGCCGAGGTCGCGATGATCACGGCGTCCCACCGCCGCCGCCAGGCCGCGTCGTCGACCTTGCCGCGGTACTCGAACGCCACACCCCGGCCGATGAGCGCCACCAGCATGATCAGCAGGGCCAGGTAGAAGCCGGAGAACAGGCTCGCGTACCACTCGGGGAACGCGGCGAACGTCGCGCCGCCGGCGACGAGCAGCCACACCTCGTTGCCGTCCCAGACGGGGCCGATGGTGTTGACGACACGGCGGCGGTCGACCTCGTCGCGGCCCAGGACGCCGAGCAGCGCGCCGACCCCGAAGTCGAAGCCCTCGAGCACGAAGTAGCCGGTCCACAGCACGGCGATGAGCAGGAACCAGATGTCTGTCAGGGGAAGGCCGAACACGACGTCCTCTTCTGTCTCGGTGGGCCGGCGGTCAGTACGCGACGGCGAGGGGACGCGGCGCGGGCTCGGCCGGGGTCTCGTCGTCGGGCGCGGGCAGCGGGTCCGGGCCCCGGCGGGCGTAGCGGACGAGCAGGGTCACCTCGACGACGGCGAGGAGGCCGTAGAGCAGGGTGAAGACGATCAGCGAGGTCGCGACGGTGGCCGGTCCGACCGAAGGGCTGACGCCGTCGGCGGTCCGCAGGGTGCCGTAGACGACCCACGGCTGGCGGCCCATCTCGGTGAAGATCCAGCCGACGGAGTTGGCCACGACGGGGAAGCCGATCCCCGCCAGGGCCGCCCAGGTGAACCAGCGGGCGCGGGGCACCCGCCCGCCGCGCTGCATCCACAGCCCGGCCAGCGCCAGTAGCAGCGACAGGGCGCCGAAACCGATCATCACGCGGAAGGTCCAGTAGGCGATGGGGATGTTGGGGCTGTAGTCGCCGGGGCCGAACCGTGCCTCGGAGGCCCGCTGGACGTCGTTGATGCCCTCGACGGTGCCGTCCGGGTCGCCGGTGGCCATGAACGAGAGCACCTTCGGCACGCGGACGCTCCAGACCTCCTGCGAGCCGTCGAGGCTGCCGATGGTGAACAGCGAGAACGAGGCGGGGGAGGAGGTGGTCCACAGGGCCTCCGCGGCGGCCATCTTCATCGGCTGCTGCTGGGTCATGAGGCGGGCCTGGAGGTCGCCGGTGACCACGACGCCGACGCCGGCGATCAGCACCGTCACCAGCGCGAGGCGCAGCGACGACCGGAACACCCGGGTCTCGTTGCCCCGTGCGAGGTGCCAGGCGGAGATGCCGAGGATGAACATGCCCGCGGTCAGGAAGGCGGCCGTGATGGTGTGGGTGAAGGCGCCGACGGCCGTGGAGTTGGTGAGCACCGCGCCGAAGTCGTGCAGTTCGGCCCGCCCGGTGACCGGGTTGACCGCGGATCCGACCGGGTGCTGCATCCACGAGTTCGCGGCGAGGATGAAGTACGCCGAGAGCATGGTGCCGATCGCGGCCAGCCAGATGGTCGCCAGGTGCACCCGCTTCGGCAGCCGGTCCCAGCCGAAGATCCACAGACCGAGGAAGGTCGACTCCAGGAAGAACGCGAGCAGCCCCTCGATCGCCAGCGGGGCGCCGAAGACGTCGCCGACGAAGCGGCTGTAGTCGCTCCAGTTCATCCCGAACTGGAACTCCTGGACGATCCCGGTCACGACGCCCATGGCGAAGTTGATCAGGAAGAGCTTGCCCCAGAACTTGGTCATGCGCAGCCAGCGCTCGTCACCGGTGCGGACCCAGGCGGTCTGCATGCCCGCGACCAGCAGCGACAGCCCGATGGTCAGCGGGACGAAGAGGAAGTGGTAGACGGTCGTCACGCCGAACTGCCAGCGCGCCAGGTCCAGCGCCATCTCTCGTGCCCTCCCGCGTCCGTCGGCCCCGCGTGGTGGGCGGGATCGTCGGTCACGGTGCCGCGGCCGGGCCGGTGGTGATCAGGGCCCAAGGTCCCGCCGGTGGTCCCCTGCAGGTCGGGCCCGACGACCGTGACGCTCGCCGGCCCGCCTCCACGACGCTCGTCGCCGAGACCGAGGAGCAGCGAGGAGCAGCGAGGAGGCGAGCCCGGTGCGCGACACGACGGAGGCGACGCGGCGGGCGATCGGGGCGTTCGTGCCCCCGCGGTCGGAGCTGCGGCGACGCAGCGACCGCGTCGAGGTGGCCGCCCGGTGGGTGCTCCTGCTGCTGGGGATGCTGGTCGTGCCCGTCGCCCTGGCGGTCGGCAGCGAGGTGGCGGCGGGCATGGCGCCCCAGGTCGCGGCTCAGCAGGCCGAGCGCCACCTGGTCACCGGGGAGGTGCTGGCGGTCCCGACGGACGGTGACACCGACTCCAGCGGTACCTGGCGCGCGCCCGTGCGCTGGACCGCCGCCGACGGCACGACCCGGGTCGCCGACCTGCGCGTCTCCTCCGCGGCCCGGCCCGGGGACGCCCGCCCGGTCTGGCTGGACCGCGCCGACCGGCCGACGACCGCGCCGATGCCAGCCGAGCGCCCGGGCGCCGAGGGCGTCCTGACCACGCTCCTGATCGTGTTCAGTGACCTCGTGCTCTCGCTGCTGCTCCTCGCCGGCCTGCGCTGGGTCCTCGACCGGGCACGGCTGCGGGAGTGGGAGGCGGCCTGGCGCCGCTTCACCGGGCCGGACCACGAGAGCACGCGCTGACGCGGCGTCGCTCAGCGCGGGAAGACCGTGTCGCGCACCGCCCGGGTGACGTCGTCGAGCTCGGCGACCTGGGCGAGCAGCTGGTCGCGCAGGGCCGGCGGGGCGCCCGACGCGGCGCTGGTGAGCGCGAGACCGACCCGTTGCACCCGCTGGAGCACCTGCTCGGACAGCGCGAGCACGAGCTGCTCCCGGTCCTCGAGGGCCCGGACGGCCTCCCGGTCGCGACGGCCGTCGGCGAGCTCGATCGCCGTCGTGGCGTGGGCGGCGAAGCCGAGCAGCATCTCGGCCTCGACGGGGCCGAACACCTCGTCGCCCTCGCCGCGGGTCAGGATGAGCACCGACCGGTTGCCCGCCCCGCCGGGCGACGCCCTCAGGGGCACCGCGAGCACCGAGCGCACCTCGGGCGCGCGCTCGACCACCCCGGTGGTCCGGGGATCGGTGGAGGCGTCCGTGATGAGCAGGGGCCCGTCCTCGTCGAGCGCGGCCTGGGTGATCGAGCCCACCGACGCCACGTCCCGGCGCGCCCAGTCGTGCAGGGACCCCGCGCCCTCCAGGACGTGCGCGACACCCGGGTCCGCGTCGGCCACCTCGCTGATGGCGGCGCCGTGGGCGCGGGCGACGTCGACGGCCGTCGCCAGCAGGTGCGCCAGCTCCGCCTCGGGCGGGAGGTCCCCGGAGAGCAGGGCGCTCGCGAGCCGCGCGGACGCCGCCTGCCAGCGCTCGCGGCGACGGGACGCGTCGAGCAGCAGGGCGTTCTCGACGGCGATGCCCGCGGCGCCGGCCAGCGCGGTGAGCAGCTGCTCGTCGTCGGCGGTGAAGCCGCCCTCGTGCTCGCTCTCGGTGCAGTAGAGGTTCCCGTAGACGGTGCCGCCGGCGACCAGCGGGACGCCGAGGAACGACCGCATCGGCGGGTGGTCGGAGGGGAAGCCGACGGCGGCGACGTGGGTGGAGAGGTCGGCGAGGCGCAGGGGCCGGGGATCGTCGATGAGCGTGCCGAGCACGCCCTTGCCGTCGGGCAGGTCGCCGATGCGGGCGACGGTCCGCGCGTCCATGCCGACGTGGACGAACCGGATCAGCCGCCCGTCGCGCACGACGCCGAGCGCGGCGTACCGGGCCGCGACCAGCCCGCGGGCGTTCTCGACGATCCGGGAGACGAGGTCGTCGAGCTCGAGGCCCACGGTGATGTGGTGGACGGCGTCGAGCAGCGTGCGCAGGCGTCCCTGCGTCAGCTTGACCTCGGTGGCGCGTGCGATGAGCTGGTCGAGGAGCTCGTCCAGCTCGAGTCGGGCGACGGACGGGAAGGCGAGCCCTTCGGACGGGGCGGTGGCGTGGGGGTCGTCGGGCACAGCACCTCTCTTCGATGCCTCGGAAGGCCATCGTCGCCCGGCGCGCCCAGGTGTCAAGCGTTGCGCGATCCGGCCACCGGGGCCACCCGGATGCGCGCGTCGACCAGCCGGCAGGCGTCGGGGGTGCAGACCACGGGGTTGAGGTCCATCTCCGCGACCTGGGGCAGCAGCTCGGCGAGCCGCGCGACCCGGGCGACGACGTCCCCGAGGCGGTCGCGGTCGACGAGGCGCGCGGCGATGCCCCGGTCGAGGGGGAGGTCGTCGAGGAGCTCGGTGAGGTCGGTGGTGCTCATCGGCACGAGGCGGTGCCAGCGGCGGTCGGCGACGTCGGTGCCGGTGCCCCCGACGCCGGCGGTCACCAGGGCCCCGAAGTCCGGGTCCCCGGCCACCCCGACGAGCATCTCCGCCCCGGCCGGCGCCATCGGCTGTACGACCGCGCCGCGCCAGCCGTCGCCGAAGCGCGCGGCGAACCCCTGGACCACGCGGCGCACGGCGTCGTCGCCCGCCACCGACAGCGCGACACCGTCGCGCTCGGACTTGTGCAGCACCCCGTCGGCCACGACCTTGAGCGCGACGGGGCCCCCGACCTCCCGCGCCGCGACCACGGCGTCCTCGACCGTGCCCGCGACCCGGGTGGGCAGCAGCTCGAGCCCGGCCGCGGCGAGCAGGGCGGCGCACTCCCCGGGGTCGAGCCAGTCGCCGCCGCGGTCGAGGACCGCGCCCACCACCGCGCGGGCGGCGGCGACGTCCACCGGGTACTCGGCGGCGGCCAGCGGACGGCCGGGATCGCGGGCGGTGTCGGCACCGCGCCGCACGAGGTGGGCGAGCGCGCGGACGGCGTCGGCGGGCTCGGCGAAGGACGCCGCCCGGGGCGTCCCGCCGGGGTCGGTCAGCGCGGTGACCCGCCGGCGCTGGTCGAGGGCGACCGCGACCACCGGGTGCCCGTCGCCCGCCGCGAGCGCCCCGCCCAGCCCGGTCCCGGGGTCGTTCAGCGCCGTCGGGCAGACGACCGTGAGCACGGCGTCGACCTCGTCGGCGGCGCGGAGCACGGCGAGGCAGGCGGCGAAGGTCTCCGCGTCGACGGTCGCGGTGGTGTCCACCGGCCCGGCGGTGGCCGCGGTGGTGGGCAGGAGCGCGTCGAGTCGCTCGCGGGTGGCGGGGGAGAGCGGGGGCACCGCCAGGCCGGCGGCGACGCACGCGTCCGCCGCGAGCACGTTGGTGCCACCCGCGTTGCCCAGGATCGCGACCCGGTCGCCCGTGACGGGCGCGCTCCAGCAGAGCGCGGCGAGCGCCCCGGCGAGCTCGCCCAGGTCGTCCACCGGCTGCACCCCCGCCTGCCGGTAGAGCGCGTCCCGGCGCACGGCGGGGGTGGCGGACGCGGCCGTGTGCGACGCGGCCGCCCGGGCGCCGACGCTGCTGCTGGCGGCCCGCACGGCCAGGACGGGGATCCGGGCGCCGACCCGGCGGGCGAGACGGGCGAAGGCGCGGGGGTTGCCGAACGACTCGACGTGCAGCACCGCCACGCGCGTGGCGGTGTCCTCCGACCACCAGGCGAGCAGGTCGTTGCTGCTGACGTCGTAGCGGTCGCCGATGGAGACGAGGGACGAGACCCCGAGGTCGAGGCCCCGCAGGGCCTCGAGCACCGCGATCGCGACGCCCCCGGACTGGGTCACGACGCCGACCGGACCGGCGGGGGCGGAGCCCGGGGCGAAGGTCGCGTCGAGCCGGACGTGCGGGTCGGTGTCCACCACCCCGAGGCAGTTCGGCCCGACCAGCCGCATCCCGTGACGGTGCACCGCGTCGAGCAGCGCGCGGTCGACCCCGGCGGCGGCGAGGCCGGAGGTGATGACCAGCAGGGATCGGGCGCCTCGCCGTCCCAGGGCCTCGGCGAGTTCCGGGAGCGCCGCCGGGCGGGTGGCCAGGACGGCGAGGTCGGGCGCCTCCGGCAGGAGGTCGACCGAGGCCACGGTCGGGTGGCCGGCGATCTGGGCGGCCTGCGGGTGGACGACGTGCACGCGGCCCGCGAGGCCGGCGGCGTCGATGCGGTCGAGCACGGCCCGGCCCACCGACCCGGGGCGGCGGCCCGCGCCGACGACCGCGACCGAGCGGGGCCGCAGCACCGGGCCCAGACCGGCGTGGGCGGCGTGCGCCGTGCGGGCGAGCGCGGCCGCGGCGAACGCGGTCCCGGCCGCGAGATCGTCCGGGTCGGGCAGGGCGATGGTGACGTGCAGGTTCGGCCCCTCCCGCTCGTGGGTCACGGGGAGGCCGAGGTCGGCGAACACCCGCCGCATGGCGCCGTTCTCGACCAGCACCTCCGCGGTCCAGCGCCGTATCCCCCGGCGGACCGACTCCCGCACGGCACGCTCGAGCAGGGCGGTGCCCACCCCGTGGGCCTGGACCCGGTGGCCGACCGTCACCCCGACCTCGGCCTCCTCGGGCGGGCCCGGAGCGGGGGCGACGTGCACGGCGCCGACCAGCTCGGCGCCCAGGAACGCACCCCACACCTGGCCGGACCCGGCCGTCGCGGTCGCGTACTCCTCGATCCCGTGGGAGGACACCGTGGCGAAGCGCAGCCACCGGTCGCGCTCGGGCAGCTCGCGGTGCAGCCGGACGAGCGCGGGAGCGTCGCCGGGACCCAGCGCGCGGAGGTCGACCGGCGTGCCGTCGGCGAGCAGGACCCGCTGGTCGAGGGTGGCCGCGGACCGGTCGAGGACGCTCATGGCTCCACCACAGTCGGGGTACCCCCACGACGGCAGGGCCGTCGGCACCGTGCGGCCCGGGACGTCCGGGCCGCCCCGCCCGCCGAGCGGGGGGCCACACCTCGGCGCGGGAGCGACGAAGGGCCCTGCACGGACGCCGATCGGGACGCACACGATCGGCCGAGGTCGGAGGAGGCGACGTGACCGACGATGAGCTGCGACGAGCGGTGGAGCGCGAGCTCGACCGCTACGCGGGCTGGAGCCGCTGGCTCGTCCACGTCCGCGACGGCGAGGCCGTGCTGTGCGACGACCTGGACGACCCCGTCGAGCAGCACATGGCCACGATCATCGCAGCCTCGGTCCCCGGCGTGCGGCACGTCGACACCCACCACCGGGCCCGCTGCCCCCACCACTCCCCGCCCACCGCGGCCTGAACGCCGGCACCCGGGCGTCGGGACCTTCGGCCCTGGACCGGACGCGCCGCCTCCGTGACGATCGTGCACGAGCCGTGCCGGGAGGGGGAGTCCGAGATCGTGGTGGACACGGAGGACGTCACGGTCACCCCGGACCGGGTCGGGCCCCTCTTCTCCTCGATGATCGCGGTGACGGAGGGGCTCGACCTCGACACCACGCTACGGCGCCTCGTGGAGACGGCGACCGACCTCGTCGGCGCCCGCTACGGCGCCCTGGGCGTGCTCGACGCGCAGGGCCAGGGGCTCGCCCGCTTCGTGCACACGGGCCTCGACGAGGCGACGCGGCGACGACTCGGCGAGCTGCCCCGCGGGCGTGGGCTGCTCGGTGAGCTGATCCGCCACCCCGAGCCGCTGCGCCTGACCGACCTGCACGAGCACCCGTCCTCGGTCGGCTTCCCGCCCGGTCACCCGCCGATGACCTCCTTCCTCGGCGTGCCGATCCGGGTCCGCGGCGAGGTCTTCGGGAACCTCTACCTCACCGACAAGCGCGACGGGGCCTTCACCGCCGACGACGAGCAGGTGGCCGTCTCGCTCGCCGCGGCCGCCGCGGTCGCCGTCGAGAACGCCCGGCTGCACCAGGACACGCAACGGCTCGTGGCCGAGGCGCAGCGCCGGCAGCGGTGGCTCGAGGCCTCCGGGGAGATCACCACCCAGGTGCTCGCCGGCGCCGACCCGGGCGAGGCGCTCGTGCTCGCGGCCGAGCGCGCGGCCGAGCTGGCCGACGGGGTCGGCGCGGCGATCACCACACCGCCCGCTGACGTGGTCGACGGTGACGTGGCCCCTCCGGTGCGCGTCACGGTGAGCGTCGGCCTCGAGCACCGCCTGCCGGTCGGGGCCCGGATCGGGCTCGCCGCCTCCCCGCTGGCGGCCGTCGCCCGCACCCGCCTGCCGCGCGTCACCGACCAGCTCGCCCTCGAGGTCGACGGGCAGGCGCAGCGTCTCGGCCCGGCCCTGCTCGTGCCGCTGGACGGCACCGAGACGATCACCGGGGTGCTCGTCGTCGTGCGCCGGCCGGAGGCGACGGCCATCGACGACGAGGGCCTGTCCGCCGCCGCGTCGTTCGCCGACCAGGCCGCCCTCGTGCTGCGGCTCGCCGAGTCGCAGCAGGCCCGCCGCCAGCTCGACGTCGCCACGGACCGGGAGCGCATCGCCGCCGACCTGCACGACCACGTGCTGCAGCGCCTGTTCGCCCTCGGGCTCGGTCTGCAGGCCACCCAGGCGCGGCTGCGCGGTCACCCGGACGCCGTGGGCCGGGTGAACGAGGCGGTCGACCAGATCGACAGCATCGTGCGGGACATCCGCACGAGCATCTTCGACCTCCACGCCGCCGGCGCGGGCCCCGGCCTGGGCGGACGCCTGCGGGCCGCGGTGGCCGAGATGTCGGCCCACGTCGCGGTCGAGCCGGTCGTGCGGCTCTCGGGGCCGGTGGACGGCGTGTCCGAGGAGCTCGCGGTGCAGGTCGAGGCCGTGGTCCGGGAGGGCGTGTCGAACGCGCTGCGCCACGGCGGCGGCCGGTCGGTCGTGGTCACGGTGTCGGTGGACGAGATTGTCGCCGTCGACGTCAGCGACGACGGCGTCGGCATCCCCGAGACCGTGGCCCGCAGCGGCCTGGCCAACGTCACCGCCCGGGCGCGCGCGCTCGGCGGCGACGCGAGCGTGACCCGGCGGACGCCCGGGCCGGGCACCCGCCTGTCGTGGTGGGTCCCGTTCACGCCCGCCTGCTGACCGCCCGTTGACCGGCTGCTGACCGCCTGCTGACGGCCTCAGACCGCCGTCGTGCGGCGCGGCGTCGGGTGCACCGGACGTCCCCACCCGAGGCGCAGGACGACCTGCGGCCACACCACCCCGCCGAGCACCGCGCGGACCTGGGCGCGGATGTCGGGGACCTCGAGCGGTGGCGCGACGAACGAGGCCCCGACCCCCCGCGCCGTGGCCGTCAGCAACACCTGCTGCATGGCCTGCCCGGCCCGCACGTGCGCCAGCACGCCGTCCTCGTACGAGGCGACCACCGCGATCGTGGGCTGGTCCTCGGCGGCGTCCTCCGCGCCGGCGAGACGGTCGTCGTCCGCGATCGCGCCGCCGAAGTCCCGCGGCCGCCACGCGTGATCGGGACGGGGTGACCGGCGGGCGTGCGCCGGGGGCAGGCCGTCCTCGGAGCGGGCCTCGTGGCCGATCCACCGCTCCCACTCGGCGACGAAGGCCGGGTCGGCCTGCTGGCGCCGGTGGGCCTCGGCGGTGAGCTCGAGCAGCCGGCGGCGCTGGACGACGTCCCCGACGACGACGAGGCGGCAGTTCTCCCGCCACGACGCGCGGGTCAGCTGGTCGCGCAGCACCGGCGGCAGGGGACGCCCGTCGAACGGGTGGCGGTCGGTGTGCCGGCGGTGCACGGCGGCGGCCAGCTCGGACTCCCAGCCGGTCGGGGGCAGCGGACCGCCGGGACGCACCCGGCCGAGGAACCAGGGGTCGTCCGGGTCGGGCACCAGCTGGGTGTGCGCCCGGCGGCCCTGGGCCCGGACGGCCAGCCGCACGTTGACGAGGGCGGCCCCGCACGCCAGCCGCAGCTCGCGGCCGTCGGGGTCGGCCGCCGGCAGCCGGCGCGCCGGGTCGCCGTGCACCTCGATCGCGCCGGCGTGCCACCGCAGCCGCCAGGGCTGGCTGTTGTGGCTCGACGGCGCGCCGGCTCCGGCCGCCAGCAGCTCCGCGATCTCCGCGTCGCTCGGCCGCCCGCCGCCACGGGAGGTCGCGGTCCCACCCTCACGCATCATCGGGCTCCTCCTCCGGGCCGGTTCCACCCTGCGGCGCCGCGCCAGAGCCTCACCAGGGACGGACGACCCGCTCGGGCGGGACCGTCCGACTCCCGCGCCGGGGCGGGGTCCCGCGGGACCGTGAGGGCGTCGAGAACGGCGTGAGGAGTGGCGGATGGACGACACAGGGGACAGCGCCGGACGGGTGGTCGTCGGCTTCGACGGGTCGGACGACGCCGCGACCGCGGTCCGGTACGCGGTGGCCGAGGCCGCCCGCCGGGGTCTCGCGGTCCGGGTGGTCGTCGCCCACGACCCGCCCGACGCGTGGATGGCCGATTACGGCATGCCGCTGCTCGCCGACGACGGCGGCATCCGGCAGGCCGTGGAGGACACGGCCCGCGTGCGCGTCGAGGAGATCCGGGCCGGCACGTCGGCGGCACACCGCGCCGTCCCGGTCGAGGTCGTGGCGGTCACCGGGCCGGCCGTGGCGGTGCTCACGCAGGAGGCCCGCGACGCCGCGCACCTCGTCGTCGGGCACCGCGGCCGCGGCGGGCTGCGCAGCGCCCTGCTCGGTTCCGTCGGGCTCGGCGTCGTGCTGCACGCCCCGTGTCCGGTGACGGTGGTGCCGCCCGCCCGGCGGACGGCACCGCGCGCACCCGGGCGCGGATCCGAGGCGGACGCGGCCCTGGCCGGGCCCCTGCCGATCGGACCGGTCGCCTGACCGGACTCCCGGGACCGTCCCGGCGCCGGCGCGGGGTGCCGGGGCGGTCGTGCGGGTGCCGGTCAGGGTGCTGGTCAGGGTGCCGTCGCGGCCCGCGCGGTGTCGCCGGCCGCGACGGGATCCGCCGGTGCGGGCACCACCGCGACCACGGGGCAGGCGGCGCGGCCGATGACCCGCGCGGTCAGCGACCCGCCGACGTCGCCGGCGACCTCCTCGGCGTGCCGGCTCCCCAGCACGAGCAGCCGCGCGCCCCGGCTCGCGTCGACCAGCACCGACATCGCGCGGCCCTCGCGTGCCTCGGTCCGGACCGCGGCGTCCGGGCCCAGCGCCGCGGCGACGGCCTCGGCGAGCACCCGCCGGCCCTCGTACAGGAGACTGCCCGCCGAGCCGTAGAGGTCCGGGAGACCGCACGCCGCGACCGCGACCAGGGGCGCCCCGTCGCGCCGGGCGATCCGCGCGGCCCAGCGCAGGGCCCGCAGCGAGCCCTCGGAGCCGTCCACGCCGACGACCACGGGCGCGTCGGCCCCGCCGGCGGCCGGCGGGGCGGGCACGAGCTCGCCACGGGCGACGCGGCGCAGGACGTCGCGGCGGCTGACGATCCCGACCGGCACCTCCTCCCGCAGCACCGGCACCGCCCGCGTCCCGGCCTCCACCAGCAGCTCCACGAGCTCGTCGAGCGGGGTGTCCGGTCCGGCCACGGGCTCCGGCCCGACCATCAGCTCGGCGGCCGGGGCGGTGTCGTCGGCGCCCACGAGGCCCCGCTCGTCGACGACGCCCAGCAGCCGGCCGCGGGCGTCGACCACCGGGGCCGAGGCGATGCCGTGCGACACGAGCAGGGCCGCGACGACCGCCCGGGGCGCGTCGGGGGGCACGGTGAGGACGGGACTGGTCATCAGGTCGCGGGCCCGCCGCGGGCCCGGGTCAGCGTTCATGCGCACCAGCCTGGGCAGGGGCACCCCGAGGGCAGCAGGGCCGCGCGGCCGTCCGGCGCAGGCACGGAGGGCCCGAGGTCGGTGACGTCCGGCCCTGGGGCCGGCACCCCGCGCCGCGCACGCTGCCCCCATGAGCACGACGCGCGCCGCCGCGACGGCGCCCGAGCGCTGGACCCCCGCCGAGATCGCCGGCCTCCTGCAGGCCCTCGAGCCCCTCGCGGGCCCGGACGCGCCCGCGTGCGCGGTCTCGGTCCACGACCGGCGCGTCGAGCTGGCCCTCGACCCGGCCGCGGGGCCGGTCACGCACCACGGGCTGGTGCACGTCGGCCGCCTCGTCGGGGCCGTCGAGAACGCCCTCCGGTCGTCCGGGTGGGCGCCGCGCACCGTCGTCGCCGGCGACGCCCGGACCCGTCCCCTGGTGACGATCACCGGGACCCGCCGCCGGCCCGCGACCCCGATGGACCTGGCCCGCCGGCGGGTCGAGCGCCGTCCGGGGGACGGCGCCTCCCCGCGCTACGCGGCTCCCGCCGACATGTCCCGGGTGGTCGACGTCGCCCACGCGTCCGGCTCGCGCGGCGCGTGGCTGCACCTGCTGAACGGCCCGACGCGGGACGGGGTCCCGGCCTGGCGCACGCCGGGCACGACCCCCTCGCACACCCTCGCGCTCGAGCTCCCCTGGTCGCGCGACCCCGTCCTCGCCGTCTGCACCCACGACGACGGGGTCCGGGAGTCCGTGGTGGCCGGGGTGGTCGTGGAGCGGGCCACGATCGAGGCGGCCCTGCGCGGGCTGCGCACCGATGTCCACGTCGCGGCCTTCGACGACCCGGCCGTGCGGGCCGCCGCCCTGGCGGACGCGGAGCACGACACGGGGTTCGGCCACGCCGCGCTGCGCCTCCACCCCTGAGGGGCCTCCACCCGTGAGGAGCAGGGTCGCCGACGGTGCTCAGGTCGCCCCCGCCATCGCCGCCGCGCCGGCCCAGGCGGTCGCCTCGTCGAGCTCGGCGGAGGCGAAGTGCCGCACCTCGGGGTGCAGGAGGGTGCCGGCGACCCGCGCGGCGACCCCGGCGGGCTGGCCGTCCACCGCGAGGGCCACCCGTCCGATCCGGCGCTGGTGGCCGCCCACGAGGCGCAGGTGCGCCACCAGCGCCCCGATGTTCTCCCACCCCGGGAACGACCGGGCGTGCAGCACGAGGCCGGGCAGCGCGGTGTGGTCGGCGAGCCAGTCGTCCACCGCGGTCGCGATCGCCTCGACGTCCTCGCGGCGCAGCGGCTGGGAGACGTCGACGAGGACCACGCCGGCACCCGGGTCGACCCGCACCGTCGCGAGGCGGCCGGGCAGGCCCTCGAGCCAGCGCAGGGCCTCGTCCCGCTGGTCCGCGTCGAACACGCGGACGTGCCCGGGCAGGAAGAACGCGGACAGGCGCGTCGAGGCGCGGACCCACTCGAGGTCGCTGACCACCGCGCAGCCGTCGATGTTGCGCAGGGCGGCGAGGCCGAGCCGCACGTCGGCCCAGGCCGCCTCCGGGGTGAGTCCGCGGAACTCCTCGTCGACGACGCAGAGGAAGCGCAGGCCGCGCCCCTCCCGGACGGCGGCGTCGAGCATCGGCCGGACCACGGCGTCGTAGTCCTGCTTGCTGAGGGTCCCGACGGCGCGCACGGCGTCGATGCCGGCGGGGACGGTCGTGTCTGTCTCGATCATGCGTCGAGTCGACCGTGCCCCGCTGGCGTGCGGACCGGCCGGACGGTCCCTCGCGACGGACCGCAGGTCCCGGGGTCGCCGGCGTGCTCCTCCAGCCGGTAGCACACCGGGCGCCCGTCGCCGCACCGCGCCCGCAGGGCGGGCGGGACGCCGGCGACCTCGACGCACACGCCGTGGAGCAGCAGTCGCATCCGCAACCGGTCCAGGGCCCGCAGCAGCACGGCGTCGTCCCCGCCCACCCGGTGCAGGTCGAGCACGACGTGGTGCACGTCCCCGCCCAGCACCGGACGGATGTGGGCGAGGAGCTGCTCGAGCCGGCGCGGGGTGGCGGTCGGCCACACCGCGACCCTCAGCCGGGTCCCGTGGCGCCGGACCCGGACGGCGCCGGCGTCGAACGGGTCGGCGCGCCGGAGCGGAGCGTCCGGACCCGGCCACCAGCCGCGGTCGAGGACCCGGACGACCTCAACGCCGCTCACCGTCGCTCCCGGGCGACGCTGTGCAGCACCGTCCGCGCGTCGAGCAGGCCGCACGGCTCGCCATCGACCGCGACCACCAGCACCGCGTCCTCCCGGGCGAGCATGAGCTCGGCCGCCGCGGATCGCCGCAGGTCGGGCCCGACGAGGGACACCGGCCGGGCCAGGTCCCCGACGGGGTCGAGCAGCCGGGCCGGCCGGGCACCGGCCTCGAGCACGTGGCGCAGCAGGTCGACCTCGGCGACGGCGCGCACCTGGCCGTGGCGCCGGGTGACGAGGTGGCCGCCGTCGAGGCGGCGCAGCTGCTCCAGCGCCGTCGCGACCCGCATCGCGGACGGGACCTCCACCGGCCCGAGGGGGCTCATGACCACGCGTACCGGCGGGTCGTCGTCGAGGGCCTCCGGCGGGGCGGCGAGCCGGGGCGGCGGGGCGGTCGGGGTCATCGTCGCAGCGTCGGCGGGGCGCCGGGCCGCGAGGAGGGCCGGAGGGCCCGCCCGGGCCGGGTCGCCCGGCGCGGCCAGGGGACGCCCGAGACCCTGCCGGGGCGCGGTGATCGGCGACGACCGTGGCCGGCAGACCCGGCGAGACCGCGCCGGACCCGGCCAGGGAGCACACCATGACCACCCTCACCCCTCCGTCCGTCCCCGCGGCGTCCCCGTCCGTCGTGACCCGCCCGGTCGAGCGCCCCGCGCTCGCGGCCCGCTACGCCGAGCGGTCGGTGGCCCCCGCCGCCCGGGACGCGGTGGGGGCCCGCCTGCGCAGCCGCGGCGTGATCCGCCTGGGCCGGACGTGGTGGCCCTACCGCGGCCACGAGGTGACGCTCCCGGCGCACGGGTACTTCCGGGAGCTGCGTCTGGTGGGCGGCCTGCGGATCGTCGACTCGTGGGTGGCGGGCCGGGCGCGCCGGGAGACGACGCTGCTGGGCCGGCACCTCCACCCGGCCGTCGTGGGCCCCGACCTGGCCCGCGCCGACCTCGCCCACGCGGCGCTCAGCGCGATGTGGGTGCCCCCGGTGCTGCTGGACCCCGACACCGCGTGCTGGACGGTGCAGGGCCGGGACACCGCGTCGGTGGCGTTCGCGGTCGGCGGCCACCCGGTCGCGCTGGACCTGGAGCTCCACCGCGGCGGGCTGCCCCGCCGCGTGCGCACGCTGCGCTGGGGCGACCCGGAGCGCGACGGGCACCACCGCGAGGTCCCGTGCGGCGTGGACGTCCTCGAGCACCGGACGTTCGGGGGCCTGACGGTGCCCTCGACGGGCGTCCTCGGCTGGCGCGTCGGCTCGCCCGGGCCGGTCCGCGAGCTCCTGCGTTTCCAGATCACCGCGCTCGAGCCCGTGCCGGGCGCCGGGGAGCTGCCCGACGAGCTGGCCGGAGGGGACGGGATGTCGGCGGACGCCGCCGAGGGCGAGTGCTGACGGTCGGTCCGGCGCGCGGGTCCTGCCGGTCGGCCGTGCCGGGACGGACCTCCGGCCCTGCCGGGCCCGGCCTCGTGGCGGCGAGGGTCGGGGGCGACGGCGTGGCCGCGTGCGGCGGTCGCGGGAGCCCGGCTCGAGGAGGCGGCAGCATGATCGATCGCTCGGTGGCACCGGCCGGGGTGGTGGTCGGGGTGGACGGTGACCCGGCGACCCTGCGCGCCGTCGGCTGGGCAGCCCGCGAGGCCGAGCGCCGGCACCTGCCGCTCGACCTCGTGCAGGTGCTCCCTCCCTCGGCCCGCCCGCGCGACGAGCTCCGCGAACCGACGGGGCGCGCCCTGTCCCTGCTCGACCAGGGGCGGCGGATCGCGGCCGGCCTGGCCCCCGGTGCCGCGATCCGGCTCTCCGTCGTCGACGGGACGGCGGGGCCCGCGCTGGTGGCCGTGGCCCACCGGGCCCACCTGCTCGTGCTCGGGTCGCGCGCCCTCGACGGCGCCCTCGACCTCACCCTCGGCCGGACGCTGGTGCACGCCATGGCGCAGGCCTCCTGCCCGGTGGTCGTGGTGCCGCCGCGCTGGGACCCCGACGAGCGGCACGCCGGCCCGGTCCTGGCCGGGGTCGACGGGTCGCCGGCGTCGTACGGCGCGGTCGCGTTCGCCGCCGACGTCGCGGACCGCTGGCGGACCCGGGTCACCGCCGTCAGCGTGGCGCCGCGGACCGGTCCCGGCGTCGACGAGGACGCCCGGCTCCGGGTGATCGCCGAAGCGCGGGCCGGGATGCTGGCGCGGCACCCCGGGGTGCACCTGCACGAGACGATCGACCGGGGGACGGCGAGCGCGGAGCTGCTCCGCGAGGCGCGCCGCGGCGCCGCGCTCGTGGTCGTCGGTGCTCGCGGGCTCGGCGCCGTCGTGGGTCCGTTGCTCGGCTCGACGAGCCAGGCCGTGGTGCGCGGGGCGCCGTGCCCAGTGGCCGTCCTGCCCGCCGCGGCGGCCGCGCGCTGGACGTCGCCGGAGACCGCCTGGGCCGAGGAGGGCGTGTGATGAGCCGGCCCGTCCCCGCGCCGGCGGACCCGGTCGTGGTCGGTGTCGACGACGGGCTGCTGCGCCGCCGCGTGCTCGACCGCGCGGTGGCCGAGGCCCGGCGCCGCGCCGCGCCGCTGCACCTGGTGCACACGCACGGCCCCGAGACGCCGCTGGCGCCCTGGCAGGACGACGCCGGGCGCCGCGCCGGGTCCTACCTGGCGCGGACGGCCCCGGACCTCGACGTCACCCTCGACTGCCGGGCCGGCGACACCACCGACGTCCTCGTCGGCGCCTGCGGGCCCGGCTCCCTGCTCATCCTCGGCGACCGTCACCGGCGTCTCGCCAGCGAGGCCGGGCAGACGACCGCCCGGGCCATCGAGGCCGCCCCGTGCCCGGTCGTGGTGATCCCCGAGTACCGGGGCCCGACGCCCCCGGGCACCGTGGTCCGCCGCGCGGTGGTCGTCGGCGTCGACGACGGGCCCGCCGCGGCCTCGGTGGTGGCGTACGCCCTGCGGGCCGCGGCCGGTCACGACGCCCGTCTGGAGGCCGTCCGGGTGATCGTGCCGGCGACCGGGCGGGAGGCCGCCGACGTGCCCCCCGCCGAGGTCGACCGCGCCCACCGCGAGCTGGACGCGCTCGTGGACGCCGCCCGGCGGCACGGCCCGGCCGTGCCCGTCGAGACCTCCGTCGTCGTCGACCGTCCCGCCCGGGTGCTGCTCGAGCGCGCCGAGGGGGCCGAGGAGCTGGTGGTGGGGCACCGCCGCCACGCCGACCCGACGCTGCGCGGGCCGGGGTCGACGGCGCGCTCGGTGCTCCTGGGCATGACCAGCCCGGTCACGGTCCTGGGCCCGCGCGGCCGCGACGGCGCCCCGGTGACCGTCGCCGCGGAGGACGCCCGGTGACCCCCCCGGCGGTCACGGAGACGCACACGGCGGTGCTGTGGTTCGTCGGGGACCGCGTGCACAAGATGAAGAAGCCCGTCGACCTGGGGTTCTGCGACTTCACCACCCTCGAGGCCCGCCGGGACGCGTGCCTGCGCGAGATCGCGCTCAACCGCCGGCTCAGCCCGGAGACCTACCTCGGGCTCGAGACCCTGCTCGGCCCCGACGGGCTGGCGTGCGAGTACCTCGTCGCCATGCACCGGATGCCCGCCGAGCGCAGCCTGGCCGCCCTGGTCCGCGCGGGGGCACCGGTCGAGGACGACCTGCGCGCCGTCGCGCGGCGCCTCGCGGCCTTCCACAGCACCGCGGCGCGCGGCCCCGCCGTCGACCGCGAGGGCACCGTCGAGGCCGCCCGGTCCCGGTGGGCGGGGGTCCTCGAGGGCCTTCGCCGGCACGCGGGCGTGCTCCTGCCCGCCGACCTCGTCGAGCACGTCGCCGCCGCCTCCGGCGCCTTCCTCGACGGGCGGCGCGCGCTGTTCGACGACCGGCGGGCGGCCGGCCGCGTCGTCGACGGGCACGGCGACCTCCTCGCCGACGACGTGTTCTGCCTGCCCGACGGGCCGGTCCTGCTCGACTGCCTGGAGTTCGACGACCGCCTGCGCTACGTCGACGGCCTCGACGACGCGGCGTTCCTCGCCATGGACCTGGAGCGTCTCGGCGGGGCGGAGCACGCCGAACGCTTCCTCGCCGCCTACGCCGAGTTCGCCGCCGACCCCGCGCCGCCGGCCCTGGCCCACCACTTCGTGGCCTACCGCGCCGCCGTGCGGGCGAGCGTCACGTGCGTCCGCGTCGAGCAGGGCGGCCGCGGCGGCCCGCTGGCCCGCGACCTGCTGGACCTCTCGGCCCGCCACCTCGACGCCGGGCGCGTCCGGCTCGTGCTCGTCGGCGGGCTGCCGGGTACCGGCAAGTCGACCGTGGCCGGCGGCCTCGCGGACCGGCTCGGGGCGACCGTGCTGTCGAGCGACCGGGTGCGCAAGGAGATCGCCGGTCTCGACCCGGCGGCGAGCGCCGGGGCGGACTACCGCGCGGGGCTCTACGCCGCGGACCACACCGCCGCCACGTACGCCGAGCTCCTGCGCCGCGCCGGGGCGCTGCTGGCCCGCGGCGAGTCGGTGGTGATCGACGCGTCCTGGACCGCGGCCGTCCGCCGCGCGGCGGCGGCGGCCCTGGCCGCCCGCAGCGCGGTGCCGTTGACGTCGCTGCACTGCGAGGCACCGCGGTCCGTCGCCGACGAGCGGATCCGCCGACGGCGGGGATCGGCCTCCGACGCCACACCGCTGGTGGCGGCGGTGATGTCCGCCGACGCCGACCCGTGGCCGGAGGCCACCGTCGTGGACACCGGCGGTCCGGTCGAGGCGTCGGTCGAGGCCGCGCTGGCCGCGGTGCGGACCCACCGACCCCACGCCACGTGGACGGTCGTGGAGGTCTGAGGCCGGCGTCAGGCCGGTGCCGGGGCCCGCCGGCGGCGATGCGCGGTCGCGACGGCCAGCGTCACCGCGGTCGCGCCGAGGACGAGCACGACCCCGCCCACGACGATCAGGAGCACCGCGAGCGGGCGCAGCCCGGGCGCGGTCGCGCCGGCGTCGGCGGCGACGGCGATCCCCGCGCGCCCGTCGGGCTGCAGCACCACCAGCGTCCAGTCGCCGGGCAGGGGACGCCACGACAGGGACTGCGTGCCGAGCCCGGAGCTCTGCACGACCCAGATGCCGGCGTCCGCGGGGGCCACGGGCGGCGGCCCGCCCGGTTGCTCGGCGACGGCCGGGCGGGACCCGTCCTGGTCGGCCACGGTGCCCGTCGCCACCCCGGCGAGGTAGCGGTCCGCGGCGGGCCGGGGCGCGACGCCGACGAACACCGGACGCCCCGGTTCGAGCGCGGCGACGCGCACCCGGATCTCACCGAGGGCGACCGAGGGGGACGAGGACCCCGGCGGGGCGCCCTCCAGGAGCAGCTGCCGCGACCGCACGGCGTAGCCCGTCCCGCTCACGACGGTCGGGGGCGTGGTGAAGAAGCCGGTGTCGTCGCGGGCCGAGGCGTCGGCCACCAGCCCGGTCACGCCCCCCACCAGCGCGGGCACCGACGCCAGGCACAGCACGGCTCCGACCGCCAGCGCGATCACCGGTCCGGCGGTCCAGCCGTGGCGAGCGGCCGGGTTCGGCGCACCCGGCTCGTCCGGCGTCGCCGGCCGGGCCTCCCCGGGCTCGCGCGGTCCGGCGTCGAGGACGAACGGGGGGTAGCGGTCGGTCAGCAGCGCGGCGTAGGCCGCCACGCGCAGCACCCAGCGGTCGAAGCCCACGACCAGGTCGAACAGCGGGCGCGGGTAGGACCCGGTGACCGCGTGCACGACGATCCCGACCAGGGCGAGCAGGCCCACGAGCCCGCCCGCGCCGAACGACCACCGGTAGCCCTGGTCCTGCCACAGCCACCACGGGCTCGAGGTCAGCAGGCCCACCACCACGTACTGCGGCAGCGCCAGCAGCCACCACTTGACCAGCACGAGCCCCCGCGAGAGCCGCTCCGGGTGGTCGATCTCCAGGTCGGCGGGGTAGTCCGGGTCGGACTGCAGGCTGAACGGCGGGTAGCGGTCGGTGCCGAAGGCCGCGTTGGTGTAGAAGGCGACCCGCCAGGTCCAGCGCAGGACGCCGACCGCGAAGTCGAAGAGCGACCGCGGGTAGCGGCCGGTCACCAGGATGGCCACGAAGGCGATCACGGAGACGAGGGCGAACGCCACCCAGAGGAACGCCAGCACGACCCAGTGCGGGATGGCCAGGAGCCACTTGACCAGCCACAGCCACCGGGACAGCTGCGGGTCGAGGTCACCCCGGACGCGCGCCGGGTGGGCCGGTGGCGGCGGGGGAGGCGCGGCCGGCGACGGCTGCTCGGTCGTGGAGGTCACGGTGACTCCTCGGCAGGGCGCCCGCCGTCGTCGGCGTGCGCGAGGGCCGCCAGCGCGTCGCTGGCGGTGACGATGCCGACGACGACGCCACTCTCGGTGACGAGTGCGGCGTCCAGGCCGCCGTCGAGCACCGCGCGGGCGACCCGCGGCGCCGGCGTCCCGGCCTCCACCGTCGGCACCGGCCGCCGGGCCAGGCGACCCACCGGGCCGGTGACGCCGTCCACCGCCGCCGCGACGAGGTCGCGGTCGACCAGCAGCCCGGTGCACCGGTCCCCGGCGATCACGGGCAGGTGCCGGATCCCGGCGACGCGCAGGACGCGCAGCGCCTCGGCGACCGTGGCCTCCTCGGTCACCACCCGCACCGGGCGGCTCGGGTCCAGCCGCAACGGGACCGGGGTGGGGCGTGTGCTCGTCATGGCCGCACCCCAGTCGGGCCCCGCGACCCGCGGCAGGGACGACGGTCCCGCCGGTCGACCTGCCCACGGGGTCCGTTCGACTCTCCGCCGACCGCCGTCCTGCCCCCAGGGTGGCGGCGACAGGAGGAGGTGGGCCGTGTCCCGGGCACTGGTGGTCTACGAGTCGATGTACGGCAACACGGAGGCGGTGGCGCGGGCCATCGCCGAGGGTCTCGCGACGCGCCTGGCCGTCGACGTCGTCGAGGTCGGCGCCGCACCGCCCGCGCCCGGGGAGGACGTCGCGCTGCTGGTGGTCGGCGGCCCGACCCACGCCTTCGGCATGAGCCGCCCGTCGACGCGGGCGGAGGCGGCCGCGCGGGCCGGGCGTCCCCTGGTGTCCCGTGGCGACGGCGTCCGGGAGTGGCTGGAGGACCTCCCCGCCCGTCCCGGGCTGCGGGCGGCGGCGTTCGACACGCGGGCCGACCGGCCCCGCGTCCCCGGCTCGGCGGCCCGCGCGATCCGCCGCCGGCTCCGGCGCTCGGCCGCGAGGGTGGACGGCCCGCACAGCTTCTACGTCAGCGGCACCGAGGGTCCGCTGGTCGACGGCGAGCTCGCGCGGGCGTCGGACTGGGGCGTCCTGCTCGCCGGGGCGGTCGCGGTGCCGGCCGGGGGCCCGGCGTGAGCGGGCCGGTGGTCGTCGGCGTCTCGCTGGAGGGTCACGGCGAGGCGGCGGTGCGCTGGGCCGCGGCCGAGGCCCGCGAGCAGGGTGTGGGGCTGCGCCTCGTGCACGCCTCCGCGGTCCCGGTCGGGGGACACCCCGGCCTGTCCGGCATCGACCCGGGCCGGGCGCTGCGCACCCTCGCGCGCCGCGAGCTGGACGACGCCCGGCGGATGGTCCACGCGACCGCTCCGGACCTGGTCGTCGACGAGCACGTGGTCCCGGGCGACCCGGCCGGCGTGCTCCGCGTCCAGGCGGCGACGGCGTCGACGGTCGTCATCGGCGACGACGGTTTCGGCTCCCTCGCCGAGGTCCTCATCCGCGGGGTCGCGCGCGACCTCGTCGGTCACATCGCCGTGCCCCTGGTGGTCGTGCCACCCGACGACCGCGAGCCGGGCGACGGCGGGGAGGGCGGCGACGCCGACCGCGCCGCCGGGGCCGTCGTCGTCGGTGACGACCTCACCGCCGGCGCCCGCGGGGCCCTGGACTTCGCCGCCCGGCGCGCCGCGCGGCACGGCGCGCCCCTGGTGGTCGTGCGGGCCGCGGCCGACGCCCGCACGGTCCCGGAGGAGCCCCCGGAGCTCGCCGTGCGCCCGCCGTCGGTGCGGGTCGTCATCGCCGAGGAGCGCGCCGACCGGGTGCTGGCCGACCAGGCCCGGGGCGCCGAGCTCCTGGTGCTCGGGGTCGCCGAGCACGGCCTGCTGCACCACCACCACCGCACCCGACCCGCCCTCGCGCGGCACGCGGGCTGCCCCGTGGCGATCGTGCCGCCGGCCCGGCCGCAGGCCGCCGGCGCCGTCCCGGCCGGCACCGCGGAGGTGGGGGTGCCGTGAACCGGCGCGTGCGGGTGCTGCTCGCCGACCTCCTCGTCGTGGTCGTCGTGGTCGACTACGCCGTCTACCTCGTCCTCGGGCGGGCCTGGCTGCTCACCGGCCCCCGCAGCGTGGCGGGGCTCGGCCTCGCGCTCGCCCTCGTCGCCGCGGCGGCGGCCGTGCCGCTCGTGCCGCTGCGGGCCGTCGCCCCACTGGTCGCGGCCGGCACGACGCTCGTCCTGGGGGTCGCGGGGCTCGTGTGGGGTGACGTCGCCGTCGTCGGCGGGGCACTGGCCGCGGCGTTCGTCGCGGGTGTCGTCGCGACGTGGCTGGCGGTCGTCCTCGCGGTCCGGGCAGGGAACACGCCGGGGACCACGCCGGGGACCGCCGACCGGGCGGCGCGGGACGTTCGTCCCTGACCGTGCCGGCACCCCGGGGAGAGCGTCGGGATGAGCCCGCCGCCCCGGCGGGCCGAGGCAGGGAACGGGAGGAGCCATGACCGATCAGAGCACCGGGACCAGGGGGGCGAGGGACTACCGCACGACGTCGCCCGCGACGTCGGTGGCGTCCGAGGCGCCGTCGGGCGCCTGGTCGGGGTGGGTGCGCTTCGGCGCGGTCGTGATGGTGGTCGTCGGCGTGTTCGGCGTCATCGAGGGTCTGGCCGCCGTGCTGAGCCCCACCTACTTCGTCGCGGCGAACGGCCAGGTGTTCGTCCTCTCGTGGGGGACGTGGGGCTGGGTCCACCTGGTCCTGGGCGCGCTGGTCGCGATCGTCGGCGCGAGCCTCCTGGGCGGTGGCGCCCCGAGCTGGGCCCGCGGCGCGGCGATCGCCCTGGTCGCGCTCAGCGCGATCGTGCACCTCGTCCTCATCCCGGTGGCGCCGGTCTGGTCGATCGTCGTGATCGCGCTGGACGTCGTCGTGCTCTACGCCCTCGTCACCACGTGGGGCGAGCCGCTGGCCGCCCAGCGGTGACACCCCTGCCGCCCCGGACCCCGGCGCCCCCGGGGTCCGGGGCCGAGGACGGGCTCGGTGCCGTCCGCGAGCGGATGCGGGAGCTGGTCATCGCCGTCGACGCCTACCGCCGGGCCTACGCCGACGCCCTCGGGCTCGGCATCGGCGAGGTGCTCACCCTGTCCGACCTCGGGCGCCAGGGGCCCTCGGCGGTCTCCCTGCTCGCCGCACGCCTCGGTGCGGCCCCGCCCGCGGGCACCGCGTTGGTGGACCGCCTGCAGGCCAAGGGCCTGGTCGTGCGCCGCCCGCACCCGACCGACCGCCGCAGCACCCTCGTGCACCTCACCGCCCGGGGCGATCGCGTCGCCCGACTCATGGGCCGGCTGTTCGACGAGGACGTGCACAGCGCCCTCGGCGCCGTGTCCGAGGAGCACCTCGCGGAGCTCGCCGACCTCCTCGACGGGCTCGCCGCGGCCCTGCGGTACCGGGCCGGCGACGTCAACGGGCTGCGCCGCCGGCTGCTGCGCGCGGACACGGCCTCGAGCGACGAGCCCCACGCCGGGGCGCCGTGAGCCGGTGACCATCGGCCCGCGGGTGCGGGCCCGGACGACCCGGGTGGCCGTCGGCACCGGCGGCCACCGTACCGGTCGGGCGGGCGAGGGCCCGCGGGAGGAGGACGTGATGGACACGCAGCAGGACACCGACCAGCACCGTCAGGTCGAGGACCACGCCGGGGTGCACATCGGCCACGCCGACGCCCAGGGGTGGATCGTCGACTTCGCCGGCGTCCGCGTCGGCCGCGTGCTCGACGACGGGACCGCCGAGGACTTCGCCGGCGTCCACATCGGCCGCGTCACCGGGGCGCCGCGCCACGCGGCCGCCGTCTGAGCCGGCCGTGTCGGACGACGACGGCCGGCCCACCGGCCCCGGACGGCCGGTCGTGGTGGGTGTCGACGGCTCGGAGCCGGCGGAGCGCGCGGTGCGCTGGGCCGCCCGGACCGCCGTGGGCCAGGGGCGGCCACTCCACCTCGTGCTCGCCTACGGCGGGGTCGACCCGTCCCTCGTCGCGGACGCCCACATCTGGCGCGCGTACCAGCAGCGGCTCCTCGACCGCGCGCGCACCGACGCGGAGCGCGCGGTGGCCGTCGCCCACGGGGTGCAGCCCGACCTGGAGGTCACCGAGGAGCTCGTCGACGGCCCGGCGGCCCCGGCGCTGCTCGACCGCGCCGGCGACGGTCTCCTCGTGGTGGGCGCGCGGGGCGAGGCGAACCTCGGCGAGCCGTTCGCCGGCTCGGTGGCCACCACGGTGGCGGCCCACGCGGCGGGCCCGGTCGTCGTCGTCCGCGGCGACGAGCCCACGACCCCCGAGGCTCCCGTGGTGGTCGCCGTCGACGGCTCGCCCGCGAGCACCGCCGCGATCGACTTCGCGGTGGCGGCGGCCGACGTCGCGGACTGCCCCCTGGTCGCGGTCCACACCTGGTGGGACCTGCTGGTCCCACCCGAGATGGAGCCGCTGCTGGACTGGGGGGCGATCTCGGGCGACGAGCACCGGGTGCTCGCCGAGCAGCTCGCCGGGCGGTGCGCCGCGCACCCCGACCTCGAGGTCTCCACGGTCGTGCGTCGCGCCCACCCCTCACGGGTCCTCCTCGAGCAGGCGCGCGGAGCGCGGCTGCTCGTCGTCGGCACCCGGGGCCGCGGACCGGTCTCCGGGCTCCTCCTGGGGTCGGTCAGCCGGCGGATGGTGCACCAGGCGCCCTGCCCGGTCGCCGTCGTCCCGCCGCCCGGCGGGGCGAAGCACCCCCTGACGATCCGGCAGCCGGCGGGGCACTCGGCCTGAGCGCCCGCCGGTCACGACGAGCGGAGGAGCGAGTGGTGCGCGTCCTCCCACGTCCCCGGCGAGCGCCCCCGGCGGGCCGCGGCGCCACCGGGATGCCCGGGGTCCCCGCGACGGAACTCGGGATCGAGGAGGCGGCCGCCACGCCCGCCGCCGACGTGCTCGACCGCCTGGGCAGCGGGCCCGGTGGGCTCACGGAGGAGGAGGCCGAGCGGCGCCGGGACCGGGAGGGAGCCAACGCGGTGCGGAGGCACCGCGCGCGGCCGTGGACGGTGCTCGCCCGTCAGCTGCGCAGCCCGGTCCTCGTGCTGCTGGGCCTGACCGCGATCGCGTCGGTCTGGTTGGGGGAGGGCACCGACGCCGCGGTCATCGGCGTGATCCTCGTGGCCAGCGTGGGGCTCGGCTTCACCAACGAGTACCGCGCCGAACGCGCCACCGAGCTGCTGCACTCCCGGATCGCGCACCGCGTCGTCGTGGTGCGTGACGGGCAGCCGTCGGCGCGGGACGTCACCACCCTGACCCGCGGTGACGTCATCACGCTGTCGCTCGGCGAGCTGGTGCCCGCCGACGTCCGGCTGCTGAGCAGCACCGGCCTCGAGTGCGACGAGAGCGTCCTGACCGGGGAGTCGTTGCCCGTCGCGAAGCAGGCGTCTCCGGTCGGCGCCGGCACCCCGGTCGCCGACCTGTGCAGCTGCGCGCTCATGGGCACGGTCGTCAGCGCCGGGAGCGGCACCGGTGTCGTCGTCGCCACCGGTCCGCGGGCGCAGTTCGGGCGCATCGCCGCCGGGCTGGGCGACCGTCACCCCGAGACCCAGTTCCAGGCCGGGCTGCGCCGGTTCTCGATGTTGCTGCTGGAGGTGGCGGTCGTCCTGACGGGCCTGATCTTCGTGGCGAACGTCCTGCTCGCCCGCCCGCTCATCGACGCCCTGCTGTTCTCGCTCGCCATCGCCGTCGGGATCACCCCGCAGCTGCTGCCCGCGGTCGTGAGCGCCAGCCTCGCCACCGGCTCACGGCACCTGGCGACGAAGAGCGTGCTGATCAAGCGCCTGGTGTGCATCGAGGACCTCGGCGACATCGACCTGCTCGTCACCGACAAGACCGGCACCCTGACCGAGGGGCGGGTGACCTTCTCGGGGGCGATCGACGCCGGGGGAGCGCCCGACGACGACGTCGCCGCCCTCGCGCTGGGGACCATCGGCCACGGCCCCCAGGGCCCCCTGCCCACCAACCCCCTCGACGCCGCGCTGGTCGAGGCACGGCCTCCCGGCACGGTGGGGGCGGCCGCACCGGCCGCCGTGCTGCCCTTCGACCACGACCGCCAGATGAGCTCCGCGCTCGTCGACACGCCCCGGGGCCGGCTCCTGGTCGTCAAGGGCGCCCCCGAGGCGGTGATGGCGCGGTGCACGGCCGCCCCGGCCGGGGCGCAGACGACCGTGCAGGACCGGTTCGCCGCCGGCGCGAGGATCGTCGCCGTCGCGTCCCGGCCCGCCCCCGGGCGGACGGACCTCACCGTCGAGGACGAGCGCGACCTCGCCCTCGACGGGTTCGTCACCTTCCTCGACCGACCCAAGCCCGCGGCCCGCGAGTCGCTCCGACGTCTCGCCGCGCTCGGCATCAGCGTCAAGGTCGCCACCGGCGACAACCCCGTCGTCGCCGCGAAGGTCTGCGCCGAGCTCGGGCTGCCCGTCACCGGCTGCCTGACCGGCGCCGACGTGGCGGCCATGGACGACGAGGCGCTGCTCGACGCCGCCGTGAGGGCCACCGTTTTCGCCCGGGTCGGCCCGGACCAGAAGGCGCGGATCATCGCCCTGCTGCGCCGCCGCGGCCGGACCGTCGGGTTCCTCGGCGACGGGGTGAACGACGCGCTGGCGCTGCACGCCGCCGACATCGGGATCAGCGTCGACACCGCCACCGACGTCGCGAAGGACGCCGCCGACGCCGTGCTGCTGGAGAAGGACCTCGACGTGCTCGCCGACGGCGTGGTCGAGGGGCGGCGCATCTTCGCGAACACCATGAAGTACGTCTTCATGGGGACCAGCAGCAACTTCGGCAACATGTTCAGTGCGGCCGCGGCGTCCGCGGTCCTGCCGTTCCTCCCGATGCTGCCCAGCCAGATCCTGCTCAACAACCTCCTCTACGACGCCAGCCAACTCACGATCCCGACCGACCGCGTCGACGACGAGCAGCTGCGGGCGCCGTCGCACTGGGACATCGGCAGGATCCGCCGGTTCATGCTCGTCTTCGGCCCGTTGAGCAGCCTGTTCGACTTCGTGACCTTCGCGCTGATGCTCGGGGTGTTCCGGGCCGGTCCGGAGCTCTTCCACTCGGGGTGGTTCGCCGAGTCCCTGGCCACCCAGACGCTCGTCATCTTTGTGATCCGGACCCGGCGCAGCCCCTTCACCCGCAGCCGCCCCGGCGGCGCGCTCACCGTCGCCGTCCTCGCCGCCGCCCTGACCGGGGTCCTCCTGCCCTACAGCCCGCTCGCGGCGCTGCTGGGCTTCACCCCCTTGCCGTCGGACTTCCTGCTCGCGCTCGTCGGGCTCGTCCTCGTCTACCTCGTCCTGGCCGAGGTCGCCAAGCGCCGGCTGTTCGCGCAGGCCGGGCCCTCGACGCCGGCGCCTGCCCCGCGGCGCCGGGGACGCGAGCACCGCATCCACCGCCACGCTGCGCGCTTCAGCGTCGGTCCCGGGAACCCGGACCGCCGTCCCCTCGCGAGGGGCGGGGTCCGGCGATAGGCCGTCCCCGAGGTCCGGGGGAGGGGTCGAGTGCCCCGACGGCGGCCAGCCAGTCCTCCAGGTGTGCGGGGTCCGTCCCGCGGTGACCGATGTACCCGTCGGGGCGGACCGCGATGATCGTCGTGCCCGGACGGTCCCGCAGCCGGTGCACGTGGACCCGCGGCCCCACGGGGTACGGGAGACCGCGGGCGTTGCGGGCGAGCAGCACGTGGACCCCCGGCCGGGCGGTCAGGTCGTGCAGCCGGACCGGGCCCCGGTCCGCGAGGACCGGGGCGTCCGGCAGCCGGTCGCCCGGCCGGAACCCCCGGTGTCGCGGGAGGTCATCGACCGACAGTGCGCTGCCGCGGTGGTCCACCCCCAGGCCCGCCAGCAGCCGCCGTGCCGGTGCGGTCAGGGCCCGGCGACGCAGCACCGCGGGCACCAGCGGGGCGGCGAGGGGCGCGACCACGCCGCGCAGCAGCCCGGCGGCCCCGCCGGGCGACGACTCGGCCCAGAACACGAGGTCGGTGAGCGCGATCGACGCCCGGGCGACCGGGCGGCGCTCGTCCTCGTAGGAGCCGAGGAGGACCTCGGGCTCCGTGGCCGAGCCCGCGAGGGCCAGCCTCCAGCCGAGGGCGGCCGCGTCCTGCAGGCCGAGGTTCATCCCCTGCGCGGCCGCGGGGGAGTGGCTGTGGGCGGCGTCGCCGGCGAGGAGGACCGGTCCCCGCCGGTAGTGCCGGGCCAGCCGCCGGGTCAACCGGAGCCGGTCGGACCAGGCCACGCGCTCCACCCGGACGCGGAACCCGCTCGCGTCGAGCACCTGCTGGAGCTCGTCGCGATCCGGCGGCCCCTCGAGGCCGGGATCGGCGCCGTCGCGGGTGGCGAGGACCCGCCACGGAGCGTGTTCCCCGAGGGCGAAGACGAACAGCAGGCCCCGGCGCGCAGCCGTGACGTGGGCGGCGCCCGGCTCGAGGTGGCCGCCGGGCTCCGGGACGAGGTCGACGTCGGCGAGGAGCACCTGTTGGCGGTAGGCCCGGGACGCCACGGGGATACCGGCGAGCGTCCGGACCGTGCTCTCGGCGCCGTCGCACCCCGCGACCCACCGGACGGCCACGCGCTCCGCGCCGCCGCGGTGGCGCAGGAGCGCGCACGCCCCGGGACGTTCGGAGGCGAGGTCCTCGAGGCTGGTCCCGCGCTCGACCCGGACCCCGTCCCGCACGAGCGCCCGTGCGAGCACGTCCTCGACGTCCTGCTGGCGGATCAGCCACGGACGGTCGACGGGCCGGTCCCCGACGGCCAGTTCGTCGAGCCGGACCCGCACCGTCCGGTGGCCGAGGTGCACGATCGCGCGCGGCTCGTCGAGGGCCCGGCGCCGCAGGGCGTCGAGCACCCCGAGGGGGCGGAGCTGCTCGAGGGTGCGTGGGTGGACCACGAGCGCCCGGGACGGCCGGGGCCCGGTCCGGCGGTCCACGATCCGCACCCCGGCACCGTGCCCGTGGGCGTGCAGGGCCAGCGCCAGGCCCACGGGACCGGCGCCCACGACCAGCACGTCGGCGGGCACCGCTCAGCCCGCGACCGGACGCCACCACTCGGCGGTCGCCGGGGCCACGGCATCCGGAGGACCGGTGGTGAGCAGGTCGTCCCGGTGGTGGCCGGGGAGCACCGTGTAGGCGATGGAGCCGGGCACGCTGACCAGTGCGAGCACCCGCCACAGGGCCCGGGCGTAGGCGTCGGCGCGGTCGGCGCCGTCCCACTCGTACAGGCCGCGGTACACCCCGTGCTCGTCGGCGGCGAGCCACCACTTGGCCACGAAGCCGGGGAACCCGGCGAACAGCGGCGTGTTGAGCAGGCTCTCGGCGCGGAAGAGGGCGTGTCCCCGGCCCTGCACCCACCGCAGCCGGAACCGGACGACCAGCGCGCAGGGACGGGCGGCGACGGCGTCCGCGACCACCGTCTCGCGATAGATCGTCGAGGTGCTCCCGTCGGCGAACAGCACCCGCCTGCCCACCCACGTCCGCGGGCTGCGCAGCCGGCCCCGGATCAGCAGCAGCACCGACATGCCGACGCAGCGCCCGACGGCCCGCCAGGCCGCGACCGGGGAGTCGTGCGCGGGGGACCCGGGGGACGGCGTCATGCCCGGACCGTGCCGCCCGGGCGCCACGGGGGGACAGGGGACCGAGGCCCCGTCCGTCCGGGACCTGCGGCCCCTGACAGCGGCACCGCCGGCGAGGAGCGTCGGCGGCACACGCCCGAGGAAGGGAGCAGGTCGGATGACGACCACCATGGAACGACGCCGGACCGGCTGGGACGTGGTCCTCGGCATCCTGCTGCTGCTGGCCGGGCTGTTCGTGCTCGGCAACGCGGTGATCGCGACCTACCTGTCCGTGCTGCTGCTCGGATGGTTCGCCATCGGTGCCGGCGTGGTCACCCTCGTGGGTGCCTTCGTCCGCCGCGAGGCCGGCATCTCGTGGTCGGCCGCCCTCGGCGGGGCGGTGCTCATCGTGCTCGGGGTGATCATCGTCCGCGATCCGCTCGCGGGCGCGACGGGGCTGACGCTCCTGGCCGGCGCGCTCTTCCTCGTCGTCGGGCTCACCCGGCTGATCGTCGCGAGCCAGGTGCCCGCGGCCCGCACGGTGCTCATCATCAGCGGGTTCGTGTCGATCGTCCTGGGCCTGATCGTGCTGTTCAACCTGCAGATCGCGGTGCTGTCGCTGCTGGGGCTCCTGCTCGGCGTCCAGATCCTCGTCGAGGGCATCACGATCCTCGTGGCCGGCCGGTTGCGGCCGGCCCCGACCGTCAGGTGACGGAGGCGTCCGGACGGGGACGACCGCGGGCCGGTGTCCTCCCGGCCGCGTTCACGGCCGCGGCCGGCCGGCGGGCGGCGCCAGCCGGCCCCCCGGCGTGACGCCGGGCTCCAGCAGGACGCCGTCGAGGAAGTCGGCCAGCTCCGGGTCGGCGTGGAGCGGCAGGACGTGGGCGACGTACTGGTCCGGCCGCACGAGCACCATGCACCCGGCGTCGCGGTCGATCCCGCGCAGGTCGAAGACGTCGTCGGTCGTGGGGTCGGGGCAGAACACCTTCTCGTGGTCGACCAGCCCGAACCGGCCCTTGCGCGGGCGCAGGACCGGCGGCATGTCGGTGGTCTCCACCTCGTGGTGGTGCTGCTGGAGGACGGCGCGGACGTCGACGACGGCGTCGGGGTCCGCGTCGGGCGGGGTGAGGCGCGCGACGAGCCGGGCGAGGTGGTCGCCGAGCCGCCGGAACGGGGTGTCGTCGCCGGCCGGGCCCCGGCGGTCGGCGAAGACGTAGAGCCGCCAGGCGCCGTCGGCGCGGGCGACGTGGCCGAGGTGCATCGGCTTGGCGTCGGCGAGGCGGACCACGGGTGCGGAGTGGAACCGGGTGCCCACGACGAAGCCGGTCGCGAGGTGCTGCGCCGGGTCCACTGCCGTGATCATGGACGGCCCGTACCGGACGGCGACCCCGGCGGTGAAGCGTCCCTGCTCGCGGAAGTACCGCGGGAACTCCTCGGGGTCGGGCTCCGCCAGGTCCCCGCCCCGGCCGTGCCCGGCGAACAGCGACGCGAAGGCGCGGTCGAAGTCGATCAGCTCCTGGGCGACCGCGTGCCGCTCGCGGGTGTAGGTGTGGAGCAGCTCGGGGCGGGCCCGTCCGCGCAGGACGGCCCCGAGCTTCCACCCGAGGTTCCAGGTGTCGGCCATCGACACGTTCATGCCCTGGCCGGCCTTGGCGCTGTGGGTGTGGCAGGCGTCGCCGGCGATGAACACCCGCGGCGGGCGGTCCTCGCCGGGCCCGACGTCGTCGAAGCGGTCGCAGAGCCGTTGGCCGATCTCGTAGACCGACCACCAGCCGACGTCGCGGACCTCGAGCGTGTAGGGGTGCAGGATGCGCTCGGCCACGGCGGCGAGCCCCGCCGGCGTGACCCCGTCCCGGAGCATCGCGGCGTCGCGGACGGCGTCGAGCTCGACGTAGAGCCGGACGAGGTGGCCGCCCTCGCGGGGGATGATCAGGATGCTGCCCTCGGTGGCGGACTGCACGGCGCACTTGAGGCGGATGTCGGGGAAGTCGGTGTCGACCAGGACGTCCATGACGCCCCAGGTCGAGTCGGCGTGGTCGCCGACGAGGCGCAGCCCCAGGGCCTCGCGGGTGCTGCTGCGGGCGCCGTCGCAGCCGACGACGTACTTCGCGCGGATCGTCGACGTCGCCCCGGTCTCGACGCCGTCCGCGACGTGCGCGAGCGTGACCGTCACCGGGTACTCGTCCGACCCGTCCGCACCGTCCTCCTCGACGTCGAGCGCGGTGAGGTGGAGGCCGTACCAGGGCTCGGCCCGGCGGGCGGAGCGCGCCACGTGGTCGCGGAGGTAGGCGAGCATCCGCGCCTGGTTGACGATCATGTGCGGCATCTCGGACAGGCCGTCCTCGACGTCGGGGATGCGGCCCGTGCGGGTGATCCGGTCGGGGTCGGCGGGGGAGGGGCGCCAGAACGCGACCTCGTTGACCCGGTAGCCCTCGGCGATGAGCCGGTCGGCGAGCCCGAACGCCTCGAACACCTCCACGGTGCGGCAGGCGACGCCGTCGGCCTGGCCCACCTCCAGCGGCCCGTCGCGGCGGTCCACCACGACGGCGTCGACGTCCGGGAAGTTCGCGAGCTGCGCGGCCAGGACCAGCCCGGCGGGCCCGCTGCCGACGACCAGCACGTCGGTCGTGGCCGGCAGCGTCGAGGGTCGGGCGGCCACCGACGGGTGGGGCTCGGCGACGAACGGGTCGCCGGGGTGGTACCCGTCGACGTAGAACTGGGCCACGGGCGCTCCTCGCTCGGTCCGGACCCCGATCCTGCCGCCGGGCGCCCGGCCTCGGCAGGATCGAGGAGGATGGTCGTCGTGACGTCCACACCGCGGGCGACCGGGGACGGCTTCCTCCTCGTCGGCTTCGACGGGTCGCCCGACGCCGCCCACGCGATCACGGTCGCCGCCCACCTCCTGCCGGGCCGCCCCGTGCGGGTGGCGCACATCTGGACGTCGCTCGACCCCGGCTCCGTCCTGTACCGCCGGCTCGCCCACCGGGCGTCCACCCGGGAGCACCTCGAGCGGCTCGCGCGCCACGAGGCCGCGGCCGCCGCCGACGGCGTGGTCGCCCACGGCGTCGCGCTCGCGCGGGCCGCCGGGTGGACGGCCGAGCCGGTCGTGCGCGGCGAGCACACCGACGAGGGCGTCGACCTCGCCGCGCTGGCCGCCGAGCTGCGGCCGCGGGCCGTCGTCGTCGGGTCGCGCGGGCTGGGCGGTGTGCGCGGCCTGCTCGGCAGCGTCTCCGAGGTCGTCGCCCACCGCAGCTCGGTGCCGGTCCTGGTCGTGCCCCCGCTGCTCGCCGACGAGCGGGCCGCGGCGACCTCGGGGCCGGCGGTGGTCGGCCACGACGGCACCGCCGCGGCGGCCCACGCCCACGCGGTCGCCGCCGGCCTGTTCGCGCCCCGGGCCGTCGTCCCCGTCCACGTCGAGGGGCCGATGGGCGAGGGTGACGCCGACGGCGTCCCCCCGGACGCCCCCCGGCTGCGCGCCGACGGCTTCGGCCCGGCGGCCGTGGCCGAGGCGATCGCCCGCGAGGCCGCGGCACGGCGGGCCGGCGTCATCGTCGTCGGCTCGCGGCAGCGCTCCCTGCTGCGCGAGGTGGTGCTCGGCAGCCACGCGCGCGCCGTGCTCCACGACGGCCACCGGCCCGTCCTCGTCGTCCCACCCGAGCCGGAGGGGGACGACGACCCGTAGAGCCGGCCGCCGGCGGTGCGGGAGGCTGCACCCCGCGGGTCGCCGGGCGGCGGCCACCGAGCACGGGAGGTCCCATGTCCGGCGCGGCGTTCGACCGTCTCCTCGACCCGCCCCCGCCCGCCGGCGCGGGCCCCCACGCCGACCTGCTGTCCCACACGCTCACCGAGCTGGCGGGCGAGATCCGGGCCGGACGCCTGGGCAGCCGCGAGCTCACCACCGCGTGCCTGGAGCGGATCGACGCCCTCGACGGGCGCGACGGGCTCAACACCGTCCTGCTCGCCCGCGGCGAGGCCGTCCTGGACGAGGCCGCGCAGCGGGACGAGCAGCAGGCGGCGGGCGCCGAGCTCGGGCCGCTGCACGGCATCCCGGTGGGCATCAAGGACGCCTTCGCCACCGCGGGCACCCGGACCACCGGCGGCACCGCGGTCCTGCGCGACTGGGTGCCCGACCGCGACGCCACCGCGGTCGCCCGGCTCACGCGAGCGGGAGCCCTGGTCCTGGCGAAGCTCAACCTGCACGAGGCCGGCTTCGGGGTGTCGTCGAACAACCCGCACCACGGCCCCGTCCGCAACCCCTACGACCCGAGCCGGATCGCGGGCGGCTCGAGCGGGGGCTCCGGCGCCGCGGTCGCGGCGCACCTGTGCCCCGCGGCCCTCGGCACCGACACCGGGGCGTCGGTCCGCCACCCCGCGGCGATGTGCGGCGTCGTCGGCGTCAAGCCCACCCTGGGGCGTGTCGGTCGCGGCGGCCTGCTCGGGCTGTCCTGGAGCTACGACGTCGCCGGCCCGATCACCCGCGACGTCGCCGACGCCGCGCTGATGGTGCGCGTCCTGTCGTCGGGGCCGGACGACCGCGACCCCGCGGCCGTGGCGTCGCCCCGGGGCGAGCTCCCCGACCTCACGGGCGCCACCCGATCGGTGCGGGGGCGGCGCATCGGCGTCCCGACCGGCTACTTCGCCGAGGACAACGACCCCGAGATCGACCGGGTGCTGGCCGCGGCCCGGGACCGCCTCGCCGACGCCGGGGCCGAGCTGGTGGAGGTGTCGGTGGCCCGCGCGGACGAGGCCGTCGCGACCGGCTTCCTCACCGTGCTGCCCGAGGCGGTCGTGCTCACCGAGGCGCTGCTGCAGGAGGCGGGCGTCCCCGGCGGGCTCGCGTCGGTGCTGCACCAGCTGGGCGACGACGTGCGCGGCGCGCTGGGCAGCCAGGTCGGGCCGTCGGCCGAGCCGGTGCCGGGGCACGTGTACGCCCGCGCGGTCCACGAGACCGTGCCGGCGATCCGGCGCGGGTTCCTCGACGCCCTCGACGGCGTCGACGCGCTGCTCACCCCGATCGCGCCGGCGGCCGCGCCACCGATCGTCGACGGCCCGTCCATGACCCACAACGGCCGGACCGTCGACCTCTTCGAGACCAACATCCGCTACCTGTTCCCGGTCAGCGTGGCGGGGCTCCCGGCGGTCTCGGTGCCGGGCGGGGTGACGGCGGACGGGCTGCCGGTCGGCCTCCAGCTCGTCGGCGCGCCGTGGCGGGAGGACCTGCTGCTCGACCTCGCGCTCGCGTGGCAGCAGCTGACGACCACCGCGTGACGCGGGTCAGCGGCCCGCGACCAGCAGCGCCAGTTCGGTGCGGTTGCGGCAGCCGGTCCGGTCGAGCACCTGGCTGATGTACTTCTTGACGGTGTCCAGGGTCAGCCCGGTCGCCCGGGCGATGGCCGCGTTGCTCAGGCCCCGCCCGACGAGGTCGGCGATCTCCGCGAGCCGCGGGCTGAGGTCGCCGACGGTGGCGGCGGACCGCGCGACCCGGGCCGGCAGGCGCGCCGACACCGCGGAGAGCTGGCGGACGACGATGGCGAGGCCCCGCAGGTCGGCGGCGGTGAGGTGGTCCGGCGTCTCCCCGAAGATGCCCACGACACCCCGCTGGCCGCCGGGCAGGTCCAGGTCGAGCGCGCACACCGACCGCAGGCCGGACCGGAACACGAAGCGGTCGACGTAGGCCCGCGCCGCCGGCGGCACCCGCCGGGGCTCCAGCTGGCTGAGCGCGCTGACGCCCGCCCGGCGGATCCGGTCCAGCGAGGCCGGCGTGAACATCACGTCGTCGGCGAACCACCGGTCGCGGTACTCGTCGATGATCCGCGGGATCCGGCCCGTCATGACCGGCGCCGGGTCGGCGTGGGTCCGGGTGAACACGTCGGTGCGGAAGAACGCGGTGTGGACGCAGCCGTACGCCGAGGCGAGGGCCTCCAGGAGCTCCTCCTGGAGGCCCTCGACGCTGTCGATCGCCGCGCAGCGCTCGAGCACCCCGAGGGCGCGCTCGTAGTCGTGGGGCTGCATGCCGGCGGAGACCCGGACGGCTGCTCGCATGGCCCACCTCCGCGCTCCCGCGGCCGACGACGCCTCAGAACGGGAAGAGCTCGGGCTCAGGGTAGCCGTGGTCACGGCAGAACTGCAGGTACCGCTCGGCGAAGGTCTTGGCGGTCTCGACGCCGACGACGTTGCCCTCGCCGTCGAGGAAGTGGATCGGGCCCTCGACGTAGATGAACAGCACGATGTCCTCGGCCGGGTCCGCGACGAGCGTGTGCTGGCTGTTCGCGACCTCGTAGACGAAGTCGCCCGGGGCGGCGACCCAGTCGTGCTCCGCGTAGCTCCACTTCCCCTGGATCGAGTACGCGAGGACCCGCCCGAAGTGGTCGTGGACGCCGAGCTGCGCGCCGGCCTTCGCCCGCAGCAGCACGACCGTCTCGTTGCGCGCGAGGTCGGCCGTGAAAATCTTGAGCTCGACGTCCTCGCTGTAGGGCGTGAACGGGTGCCAGTGCCGCGTCCCGCCGCCGAAGTGGGCGGGGTCGAGCATCGTGGACGTGGGAGTCGTGGCGGTCATCGGCTTCTCCTCGGACGGGGAGCCCCGACGCTAACCACGCCGTGCGCGCGGTATCAGTGCACCAAAGTGCAGGGCATCCGTGCACGTTCCGCGCGGAACCGTGCACGCGGCGGACGGCCGGCGGCGGTCAGCCGAGGAGATGCTGCCGGGACCCGGGACGTTCTCCCGCGGCTGTGACGCGCGTTACCGTGCGGGGACCCCGAGGAGGGAGGTCGGCCCATGACGACGGCCACGAGCAGCGGCACGAGCAGCGGCACGAGCAGCGGCACGAGCAGCGGCACGCGCGGTGGCCCGGGCGCCCACGACGACGAACTCCTCGACGCGATCGCCGCGAGCCACCTGCCGTGGGACCTCGACCTCCGCCCGTCCGTGGTGCCCCGGGCCGAGAGCTGGTCGCTCGCGGACACCTGGGCGGTGAAGTGCCGGATCGGGTGGATGCACGGGCGGCGACGGGCCGCGGAGCTGCGGCGCACGCCGGGGGAGTACGTGGCCGTGCTCATGGTCCACAGCGGCACCGAGCTCCTCGTCCAGGACGGCCGGACGGCGGAGGTCACCGCGGGGACGGCGGCGCTGTGGGACGGCGTGCGTCCCGTCGAGTGCTTCACCGAGGGGCCGCTGACCAAGCACACGGTGTTCGTCCCGCGCGCGGTGCTCGACCGCGCCCTGCCCGACCTCGACGCGGCCGTGGTGCGGACCCTCCCGGCGTCGGTGGACCTGCGCCTGCTCACCGGGTGGCTCGCGGTCGCTCGCCGGCAGGGCGAGCTCGACGTCGACGCGGGCCGCACCGTGGAGCGGATGGCGATCGACCTGCTGACCTCGTCGATCAACCACGCGGCGACCGGGGCGAGCCCGACGCACACCGTGCTGCTCCAGCGGGTGAAGGCCTACCTCGACGACCACCTCGCCGACCCGGCCCTGACCCTCGACGTCGTGGCCCGGGCCAACGCGATCTCGCTGCGCTACCTGCACCTGCTGTTCCGGGACACGGGCCAGACGGCCCGCGAGTACCTCCGGGGCCGGCGCCTCGAGCGGGCCCGCACGCTGCTCGCCGCACCCCGCGGCGGGCTGTCGGTCGCGCAGGTCGCGGCCCGCTCCGGGTTCGACAGCCCGTCGTCGTTCAGCCGGGCCTATCGCGCGCACTTCGGCGCGAGCCCGCGGGAGACCCGGGACGAGGCCCGCGGCTGACGCGTCCGTGCACGCCGGGACGGCGACGGTGCACGTCACGGCAAGACCGGCCGGTGTGACCGGGCGCACGCTCGCGGGGTCCCTCCCGACGACGCGAAGGCGGAGCATGACCACCACGGCCGCCCCCGGTACCCCCGGCTCGCCGGGCACCGAGCCCGAGATGACCGGTCCGCTCTTCCGGCCCGGACGGATCGGGTCGATGACCCTGCGGAACCGGTTCGTCCAGGCACCGATCTTCACCCAGTTCGCCACCACCTGGGGCGAGGTCGACCAGCGCCTCATCGAGTACCACCGGGCCCGCGCCCGGGGCGGCGTCGGGCTGATCATCACCGAGAACACCTCGGTCGACTGGGAGCTGGGTCGCACCGTCGGGCACCCGATGCGGATCGACCACGACCGGTTCCGGGCGGGGCTCACCGAGCTGGTCGAGGCCGTGCACGACGAGGGCGCGAAGATCGCCGTCCAGCTGCACCACACGGGCCGGCAGAACTCGCAGGGCAACACCGAGCGGAACGAACCGCCGATCGCCCCGACCGCCGACATCACCAGCGCGTTCGGCACCGCGCCACGGGCGATCCTCGAGGCCGAGATCCCCGGCCTGATCGATCTGTACGCCCAGGGCGCGCGGCGCGCCCGCGACGCCGGGTTCGACGCCGTCGAGATCCACGGCGCGCACGGCTACCTGCCCTCGCAGTTCCTCTCGCCGAGGACGAACCGGCGGACCGACCGGTGGGGCGGGACGCTGGAGAACCGGGCGCGCTTCGCGCTCGAGCTGGTCCGGGCCGTCCGCGCCCAGGTCGGCGACACCTTCCCGGTGATGTACCGCCTCAGCGTCGAGGAGCCCTACGAGGGCGGGCTGAGCCTCGAGGACGGTCTCGCGTTCTGCGAGATGCTGGCACCGATGGTCGACGCGCTCGACATCACCGCGGGCAACTACGACACCGCCATGACCCTGCTGCCGATGGTCCCGCCCGGCTCGCTGCTCGGGTACGCGAAGGCCGTCAAGGAGCGGGTGTCGATCCCGGTGATCGGCGTGGGCCGGCTGACGTGGCTGCTCGACGACCTGGACAAGGCGGTCGGCGACGAGGAGCTCGACTTCGTCTCGCTCGGGCGCAGCCAGCTCGCCGACCCCGACACGGTCGTCAAGACCGCCCGCGGCGAGCCGGACCGTGTGCGGCGCTGCCTCGCGGTGAACGAGTGCGTCTCGCGATGGATGTTCAACGGGCAGCGCACCCGCTGCGTGATCAACCCCGCGCTGGGGCAGGAGAAGCGCGCGGCGGACGCGCGCCGCCCGGCCGCGGTCCGCCGCCGGGTCCTGGTCGCCGGCGCCGGCCCGGCGGGCTGCGAGGCCGCGCTGCTCGCCGCACAGCGGGGCCACGACGTCGAGGTCGTCGAGCGCGGCACCCGCGTCGGCGGCCAGCTGCACGCCTGGGGCGCCGCGAGCACCTTCCGCGCCGAGATCGCGAACCTCGTCGACTTCTACGAGGGCGAGCTGCGCCGCGCCGGCGTCGCCGTCCGACTGGGGACCGACGTCGGGTCCGTGGATCTCGAGGGCTACGACCACGTCCTGCTGGCCACGGGGTCCGAGGCCGCGGACGCGCAGGACGGCATCGACGCCGTGGCCATGCTCGACGCCCGGGTCGCACCGGATGCCGCGGAGGTCACCGTCTTCGGGGAGACCGAGACCGCACTGTTCGCCGCGCTCTGGCTCGCCGAGCAGGGCAGGCGCACGACGCTGATCTCGCCCGTCGAGGGCGTCGGCGTCGACAGCAACGACATGGAGGCGGGGCACCTGGCCGAGCGGTTCGCCGAGCTCGGTGGCGTGGTGCTCACGAGCACCCCCGACCCGGGCGGCCCGGGGGTCGTCCGGGCGACGCCCCGCCGGCCGTCCGGGGTCCTCGAGGGCGCTGTGGACGGTCGAAGGGTGCGAGCCGTCGGGTCCCGACTGCGGGGCGGGCGCATGTACGAGGCCACCCAGTCCGGCTTCTGGGCCGCCGCCGAGATCGGCTGAGGAGACCGACGTGACCGTGCGAGCGATCGAGCACATCGGCCTGACCGTCCCCGACCTCGAGGCGGCGACGGCGTTCTTCGCGGACGCGTTCGGCGCGGAGCAGATCTACGACATGATCGACCGGCCGCTGTCCGGGCCGGCGATCGAGGCGGGTCTCGGCGTCCCGCGCGGGGCCACGATCGAGGCGATCAGGATGCTGCGCCTCGGGAACGGCCCCAATCTCGAGCTGTTCACCTACTCCGGGGTCGCGCAGCGCGAGCCCGTGGTGCCGTCCGACCTCGGCATGCAGCACTTCTGTGTCTACGTCGACGACATCGACGCCGCCGCGGCCCGCCTCGAGAAGGCCGGCGGGACGTTGCTCAGCGCCCCCGGCGAACTGCCGGGCGGCGACACCGGCCCGGGCAACCGCTACGTCTACGCCCGAACGCCGTGGGGCAGCACGGTCGAGCTCGTCACCTACCCCTCCCCGCAGGCCTACGAGTCGACGACGTCGCTGCGGCGCTGGCGCCCGGTGGCGGGCGCGGACCACACGGAGCAGGAGTCATGACCCCACGTTTCGAGCTCGCCCACCTCGCCCATGCCGAGCTCCTCACGCCGAACATGGAGGGCACGCTCTGGTTCTTCACCGAGCTGCTCGGCATGCGCGAGGTCGCCCGACAGGGCGACTCGGTGTACCTGCGCTGCTACGAGGACCCGTACCACCACAGCCTCAAGGTCACCGGCGCCGACGGCCCCGGGCTGGCCAACCTGGGCTGGCGGACCACCTCGGCCGACGCGCTCGAACGCCGAGCGCGGGCCCTCGACGCCGCCGGGGTGGGGAAGGGCTGGACCCGCGGCGACCTCGGGGTCGGGCGCACGTTCGCGTTCGAGAGCCCGGACGGGCACCCGATGGAGCTCGTCTGGGAGGTGGAGAAGCACGTCGCCCCGCCCGAGCTGCGCAGCCCCATCCTCACCCGGCGCTCGAAGCGTCCGCTGCGGGGCGTCCCACCGCGCCGGCTCGACCACGTCAACCTCATGGCCTCCGACGTGACCGTGCAGAAGGAGCTGTTCGAGCAGACCCTCGGCTTCGAGACCCGCGAGCGCGTCGTCGACTTCACCTCGGACACCGAGATCGGCGCCTGGTTGAGCGTGAACGTCCTCGGTCACGAGATGGCGATCATGGCCGATTCCACCGGGTCCCGCGGACGCCTGCACCACCTCGCCTTCTGGTACGGCGTGCCGCAGCACAACACCGACGTCGCCGAGCTCTGCCGCGAGTACGGGGTGCAGATCGAGGCCGGGCCCGACGTCCACGGCATCACCCAGGGTGCGTTCCTCTACGTCTTCGAACCGGGCGGCAACCGCATCGAGCTCTTCGGCAACTCAGGCATCCTCGAGCTCGAGCCCGACTTCGAGACGGTGACGTGGGACCTCGCCGACTTCGACACCGGCATCGCGATCGGGGGCGCAACGCTCCCGGCCGAGACCTACTTCGTCTACGGCACCCCACCGGTACCCGGACAGGAGGGCCTCATCGCGCGCAGCACGATCGGGGTGCCGGCGGACGGGCTGGCCCGCACGCCCTGATCCCGCGGCCGCCACTCCCGGCGATGGATCGTGCGAGACTGCCCGCCGTGGAGGCTCCGGCCGGGGTGCCCCGGTCACGTCACCGGGGGCACGGCGTCACCCCGGGCCGCGGGTGAGGCGTCGGGGGTCGGGCGGGTCAGGCAGCGGGGGACGGACGGGCAATCCCGCCCAGGTCATCGCGCTGGCGTTCGCCGCCGGGATCCTCGTGGGGACGGGACTGCTGGCGCTGCCCGCGGCGAGCGCGACGCCCGAAGGCGCCGGGGTGCTCGACGCGCTGTTCACCGCCACGTCGGCGGTGTGCGTCACGGGGCTGACCACCGTGGACACGGGCTCGTCGTGGTCGACGCTCGGCCACGTCGTCATCGCCGCCCTCATGCAGGTCGGAGGCCTGGGCATCATGACCGTGGCCTCGTTGCTGGTGGTGCTGGTCTCGCGCCGGCTCGGGCTGCGCGCCCGGCTGGTGGCCCGCGCGCAGTCCGGCACCAACCTCGACCTGAGCGACGTCCGGCGGGTGCTGCGCGACGTCGTGCTGTTCAGCCTCGCCGGGGAGGCCCTCACCGCGCTCGCGCTCGGCCTGCGCCTGCTGCTCGCCTACGACGCGGAGCCGGCCGACGCGCTGTGGGAGGGCGCCTTCCACGCCGTGTCGGCGTTCAACAACGGCGGCTTCGTGCTCTGGCCCGAGGGGATGGCCCGGTTCGCCGGCGACCCGTGGATGCTGCTGCCGGTCGCCCTGGCCGTGATCGCCGGCGGGCTCGGCTTCCCCGTGATCTTCGAGCTGGCGCGGTCCCGGCGTCCGGGGAGCTGGTCGGTGACCACCCGGATCACGGTGCTGACCTCGGGCGCGCTGCTGGTCGCCGGCACGGCGCTGCTGATCGCCCTGGAGTACGGCAACCCGGCGACCCTCGGTCCGATGGGCGTCCCCGGCAAGCTGCTGGCGGGGTTCTTCTCGGCCGTCATGCCCCGCAGCGGCGGCTTCTCGACGGTCGACGTCGGCAGCATGACCCCCGAGAGCTGGCTCGCCACCGACGTCCTGATGTTCATCGGGGGCGGGAGCGCCAGTACGGCCGGCGGGATCAAGGTGACGACCTTCGGCCTGCTCGCTGTCGTGCTGTGGTCCGAGGTGCGCGGGGAGGCGGACGTCGACGTGGCGCGCCGCCGCATCCCCGAGGCCAACCAGCGCCAGGCGCTGGCCGTGGCCCTCCTCGGCGTCGGCCTCGCGCTGGCCTCCACCTTCGCCCTGCTGGGCCTCACCGAGCACGACACGGACCGCGTGCTCTTCGAGGCGCTGTCCGCCCTGGGTACCGTCGGGCTCTCGACGGGGATCACCTCCGACCTGCCCGCGGTGGCGGAGGTCCTGCTGGTGGTGCTGATGTTCGTCGGGCGGCTCGGGCCGCTCGCGCTGGCGTCGGCGCTGGCCCTGCGCGAGCGTCCGCGCCTCTACCGGCGGCCCGAGGAGAGGACGATCATTGGCTGACGCGCACGGACCGACCGTCGTGATCGGGCTGGGACGCTTCGGCAGCGCGATCGCCCTGGAGCTGACCCGGCAGGGCGCCGAGGTGCTCGCGATCGACGGCTCCGACCGCACGGTCCAGGCGCTGTCCTCGGAGCTGTCCCAGGTGGTCACGGCCGACTGCACCGACGTCGAGACCCTCCGCCAGCTCGGGGTGGGCGACGCCCGGCACGCCCTGGTCGCCATCGGCGACCACCTGGAGGACAGCATCCTGGTGACCTCCCTGCTGGTCGACCTCGGCATCCCCGACATCTGGGCCCGGGCCACCAGCGCGCACCACGGCCGGATCCTCGAGCGACTCGGCGCGCACCACGTCGTGTTCCCCGAGCAGGAGATGGGCCAGCGCGTGGCGCACCTCGTCTCGGGCAACGTGCTGGACTACCTGCGGATCGACGGCGACTTCGCGCTCGCCAAGCTGCACCCGCCCCACGAGATCATCAACGTGCCGCTGAGCCGCTCCGAGATCCGCAGCAAGCACGGGGTCACCGTCGTCGCGGTCAAGCAGGGCGACGACGCCTTCACCTACGCGACCAACGAGACCGTGGTGGGCCGCGACGACGTCATCCTCGCCGTGGGGCACAGCGACGACATCGAGCACCTCGTCGGCGACGCCTGACCGGCGCTACCCCCGCGGGGCCCCGGCCCGCCGCTTGACCGCGCCGTAGGCCGCGGTGCCGAGGAACAGCACGATCCCGACCACCGCGAGCCAGAACAACCCCTTGACCACGAAGCCGAGGATCGCCAGCACCAGCCAGATGACCAGCAGGATCCCGATGAGCGCCAGCACGGTCCGCCTCCCACCGGGCCGGATCTCGGCCCGGTCAGGGGGTACCCCCGAGGAGGTTCCCGCGCACCAGGCCGCCGTGCACGGTGCGGGCCGCGACCACCGCCCAGGCGGTGACGAGCACGGCGTAGAGGCCGAGGGCGGCCCACGCCAGGGCGGGCAGGGAGGTCCGGGCGGCGAGGGCGCTGGTGGCGGTGACGCACGTGCCGACCGGGAACGTGAAGCTCCACCAGGTCAGCGTGAACGGCAGCCCGCGGCGGGCGGTCCGCACCGTCACCGCCGCGGCCAGGGCGAGCCAGACCATCGCGAAGCCCCACACGGGCACGCCGTAGAACAGGCCGAGCACGGCGGCGCCGGACGCGTAGGGCTCGGGCAGGCTCGCCGGGGCCTGCCCGGCGAGCAGGTTCGCGGCGGTGACCGACTGCCCGAGCGGGCCCAGCACGATCCACAGGGTGGGCACGGCCGCGGCCGGCGGCGTGCCGTGGACGACGAGCCGGCGCCAGACCTGCGGCAGGATCGCCAGCGTCGCCACCAAGCTGACCCCGACCATCGCGTAGCAGCCCAGCAGCATCGTCGTCCGCGCCGTGCCGGCGCCGAGGTGGGGGAGCAGGAGCGCCCCGTCGGCGGCGGACACCATCGGGGGCACCACGGGCATCAGCCACGCGCCGGAGGCGGCGTCGTCGCGGACGTCGTGCTGGGTGATCATGCGGTAGGGGATCCACACGGCGGTGACCAGGCCGAGAGCGGTGCCGAGGCCCCAGAGCGTCGCGCTCACCGCGACCGCAGTGGTGGTGCCGAGCACCGGCGGGCCGAGGAGCACGGCGCCGGCGCCGACGGTCATGGTCCCCATGGCGACGGCGCCCCAGGACTGGGCCATCACGGGGTCGGCGGCGTGGGCGCGCGCGGTGTCGGTGTGGCGGATCCAGTGCACCGTCCAGGCGCCGGCGAGGACGACGAGCAGGACCGCGGCGAGGCCCCACACGGCGGTGGCGAACACCGCCAGACCCGGGAACCGGATCGGCAGGCTCACCGCCGCCCCGCCGACGATGCCGGTGCCCATGACCGAGGTGAACCAGTTCGGCCCGAGGTGGGCGAACGCGTCGCGCGGCCGGTCGAGCTCGCGCAGCAGGCCCAGGCGCGCCGGCCGGTGGCGGGGCCCGTCGGCGGGGACGGTGGCGGGGGCGTCCAGCAGCGATGTCACGGCCTCGACACTCGTCGCGACGCGGCCCCGCCGGTAGCGCGCCCGATCTTCACGGGTCATAACCTCGGGTTGTGCCTCTGCCGCCGCGGGTCGCCGACCTCACGCCCTACGACCTGCTGCTGTCGGTGGCGGCGCTGGGCAGCATGGGCCGCGCGGCCCGGGAGCACGGGGTCAGCCAGGCCGCGGTCAGCGCCCGCATCCGGTCATTGGAGGCCGCGCTGGGCCTGACGCTGCTGGAGCGTGGTCCCCGTGGGGCGCGGGTCACGGCGGCGGGCGCCCTGGTGGTCGACTGGGCCCGGCGCGCGGTCGACGCCGCGGAGGCGCTGGACGCCGGGGTGGCCTCGCTGCGCAGCGCCCAGGCCGCGCGGCTGCGGATCGCGGCGAGCCTGACCGTGGCCGAGTACCTGCTCCCGCGCTGGCTGGTCACCCTGCACCGGGAGCTGCCGGCGACCTCGGTGGCCCTGAGCTCGCGCAACTCCGGGGACGTCGCCGCCGACGTGCTCGCCGGGGCCGCGGACGTCGGGTTCGTCGAGGGCCCGTCGGTGACCGAGGACCTCGACGGCCAGGTCGTGGCCCGCGACCGGCTCACGCTGGTGGTCGCGCCCGCTCACCCGTGGGCCCGGCGGCGGCGCGGCGTCGCCCCCGGGCAGCTCGCGGCGACCGCGCTCGTGACCCGGGAGGCGGGGTCGGGCACCCGGGCCGCGGTGGAGCAGGCCCTGCACCGGGCCGGGATCGACGACCTGGCCGGCCCGGTGCTCGAGCTGTCGTCGACCACCGCGATCAAGGCCGCGGTCGCCGACGGGATCGCGCCCGCGGTGCTCAGCTCCCTGGCGGTCGGCGGCGAGGTCGCCGACGGCACGCTCGTCGCCGTGCCGGTCGTCGGCCTGGACCTCGAGCGGCGCCTGCGCGCGGTGTGGCCGCGGGGTCGCCCCCTCGTCGGGCCGGCCGACCACCTCGTCCGGATCGCGGCCCGGCCCGCCGGTCAGCGGTAGCCGACGTGCACCGCCTTGGTCTCGGTGAAGCCGATCAGCTCCTCCACCGACTCCTCACGGCCCAGGCCGGAGGACTTGACCCCGCCGAAGGGGAGGCCGACGTGGTGGCGCGAGGTGTCGTTGATCCAGACGTAGCCGGCCTCGACGGCGGCGGCGACGCGGTGGGCGCGGCGCAGGTCGTCGGTCCACACCGCGGCGGTGAGGCCGTACTCGACGCCGTTGGCGACGGCCACGGCCTCGTCCTCGGTGTCGAAGGTGATCACCGAGAGCAGGGGGCCGAAGACCTCCTCCTGCGCGACGCGCATCGTCGCCGTGACGCCGGTGAGGACCGTCGGGGGCACGACCAGGGCGGGACCGACGCCGTCGGCGGGGGCGCCGCCGGCGACGGCGGTGGCCCCGTCGGCCCGGGCGACGTCGAGGTAGCGCAGCACCTTGGCGTACTGCTCCTCCGAGACCAGGGCGCCGACGTCGGTCCGCTCGTCGAACGGGTCGCCGAGGCGCAGCTCGCCGACCAGGCGGACGATCTCGGCCACGACCCGGTCGTGCAGGCTGCGGTGCACGAGCAGGCGGGAGGTCGAGCCGCAGGACTGGCCGGACCACGAGAAGTTCATGCCCCGCACCGCGGCCGCGGCCACGGCGAGCGGGTCGGCGTCCGGGAAGGCGATCAGCGCGTTCTTGCCCCCGAGCTCGAGGCTGACGTCCTTGACGCCGGTCTGCGCGGCGGCCTCCTGGATGCGCCGGCCGGTGGACGCGCTGCCGATGAACGCGATCCGGCGGACGTCGGGGTGGCGCACGATCGCGTCGCCGGTCGCCGCCCCGGCGCCGGTCAGCACGGACACGACGCCGGGCGGCACCAGGTCGGCGATCAGCTCGCCGAGGCGCAGCGCCGACAGCGGGGCCTGGTGCGGCGGCTTGAGCAGCACGCAGTTGCCCGCCACCAGCGGCGCGGCGATCTTGCCGGCGGCGAACATGATCGGGTGGTTGTAGGGGACGATCCGCGCGACGACGCCGATCGGCTGCTGGGTCGTGTAGTGCAGGGCCCCCTCGGACGCCGGCACGGTCCGCCCGCCGAGGGCGTGGGCGGCGTCGGCGAAGAAGTCGAGCATGGCCGCCCCGGCGACGGCGTCCGCGCGGGCGAGCCGGGTGATGTTGCCGCCGTCGAGGGTGTCGAGGTCGCCGAGCTCGTCGGCGTGCGCCCGCACCCGGCGGGCGATCTCGCGGACGAGCGCCACGCGCTCGGGCAGCGGCGTGCGCGACCACGCGGGGAAGGCCGCGCGCGCCGCCCGCACCGCGGCGTCGACGTCCTCGGCGCCCGCGTCCGGCACGGCCGCGACGACCTCGCCGGTGACGGGCGAGGGGTCGTCGAACGTCGTGCCCGACCGGCTCGCGACCAGCTCCCCGCCGACGAGCAGGCGCCAGTCGTGGGTGCGGGTGCTCCGGGTGAGGACCTCGCTGCGCGGGGCCGCCTCGGTCGTGGTCATGGCTTCTCCTCCGTGGGGTCGTGCGGCACGCCGGCGCGGCGCAGCAGGTAGCGCCAGCCGGCGTCGATCTGGGTCGGGCTCCAGCACTCGGTGCGCTTCGCGGCGCACTCGGCGGCGTCGGACCAGCCGCGCAGCTCGCCCGCCGCCATGGCGCGCAGCTGGGTGCGGCAGGCCCGGTCGAGCAGCACGGCGTGCACCACGGCCTCGGCGACGGTGGCGCCGACGGCGACGACGCCGTGGCGGGGGAGCAGCAGGGCGCGGGCGTCGCCGAGGGCGGCGGCCACGGCGGCCCCCAGCTCCGGGGTGCGGATCAGCCCGCCGGTGCCGCCGAAGCGCGGGACGTCGGGCTCGCTGAACAGGACACCGTCGTGGTCGAGGGCGCGCAGGGGCACGTCGAGGGCGGCGAAGGCGGTGGCCGCGCGCGGGTGGGTGTGGACGACGGCGCCGAGGTCGGGGCGGGCGCGGAGCACCTCGGTGTGGATCGGGTACTCGACGTGCCGGGGGCCCTCCCCGGCGAGCACCGCGCCGTCCGGGGCGACCAGCACCACGCGCTCGGTGGTGATCTCCTCGAAGCCCCAGCCGGACGCCTTCGTCCAGACCCCGCGATCGTCCCCGTCGCGCAGGCCGGCGTGACCCCACACGAGGTCGCCCTGGCCGGCGGCGGCGAGCGCGCGGTGGGCCCGCACGACGTGCTCGGCGGGGGACGTCACGACCGGACCTCGGCCGGGAGGGCGGCGGGCGCGGGCGTCCCGGGCCCGTCCGGCGTCCGGCGTTCCCGGACCGCCAGCACGACCATGACGACGGCCGCGACGACCGCGCTCGCGGCGAAGGCCAGGAACACCGCGGACGGGCCGAGGCCCGCCGCGAGCACGGCACCCCCGAGGACGGGGGCGACGACCGCCCCGGCCCGCCCGGTGCCGTTGGCCCAGCCGACCGCCGAGGCGCGGATGCGGGTGGGGTAGGAGTTCGCCACCGAGGCCAGCACCAGGGTCAGCGCGGTCTGGGCGGCGGCCCCGATGAGGGTGATGGTGGCGAGCAGCACCGCGGTCTGCCGGGGCCCGACCGCGCAGACCAGGATGCCGGCCGCCGTCAGCACGCCGCACACCGCGGCGACCTCCCGCAGCCCCCACCGCTGGGCGGCGAGCACGAGCACGAGGGACCCGACGACGGCCCCGGCGTTGAGGCAGAGCGAGAACGTCAGCGCCGAGCCGAGCGGGTAGTCCATCTCGCGCATCAGCGTCGTGAGCCACGTGTTGAGCCCGTACCAGGTCAGCAGGTTGGCGAACGTGGTGACGGCGAACAGGACGGTCAGCAGCGCGCGGTGCTCCCGGAACAGGGCGGCGAACGCGCCCGCCGCCGAGGGGTGGGCCGGGGCGTCCGGGGCGGTGTCGGCGGCGGACCCGGGCAGCCGGGCGAGCGACACCCCGAGGACGAGCAGCGACAGCCCGGCGCCGATGACGAACATGAGGCGCCAGCCGTGGTCGGCGAGGACCGCGATGCCGGTCAGGGACGCCACCGTCCCGCCGATGGGGATGCCGGCCATGAGGATGGTGACGACCAGGCCCGTGCGGTGCGCCGGCGTGTGCTCGCGGGCCAGCGCCACCGCGGCCGGGATGACCGCGCCCATGCCGACCCCGGCGAGCAGGCGCGCCGCGCCGAGCTGCCACGGCGCCTGGGCCAGCGCGCACGCCAGCGTCCAGAGCGTGAACCAGGCGACGGACACGTTGACGAACGGGCGGCGCCCGACGCGGTCGCACACCGGGCCGCCGGCGAGCGCTCCGACCAGCATCCCCAGGTACACGAGGCTGCCGATGGAGCCGGCCGAGGCGCTGGTCAGGCCCCACCCGGGCTCGGCGACCAGCTTCGGCAGCAGCGCCCCGTAGACGATCAGGTCGTACCCCTCGGCGACCACCACCAGGGCACCCAGCGTCACCACCGACCACGAGCGCGCCGTGCCCGTCATGGCTCGTCCCGACATCTCGAACCCCTCTCCAGCGAGTACGTCGGACGGTACTGTCCCGAAAAACGCAACACAAGTCCTTGCAAACAGGACAGCTATCGCTACTGTCGGGGATCGACACCGAGACGGGACGGAGGTGGCCCGCGATGGGACGCCACGGGCAGACGGCGGGACCGCGCGGCGACGCGGGGGCGCACACGACCGACGTGGTCGTCGTGGGGGCGGGACCGGTCGGCATGACCGCCGCGGCGCTCCTGGCCGCCCGGGGCGTGTCGGTCACCGTGCTCGAGCGGAACGCCACGACGAGCGACGCCCCGAAGGCGATCAGCATCGACGACGAGGCGCTGCGGACCTTCCAGGCCGCCGGGCTGGCGGCGCGGCTGGAGCGGATCGTCGTCCCCGGCACCGGCACCCGCTACCTCGACGCCGCCGGCCGGGCCGCGTTCACCGCGCGGTCGGCGTGGCCGTTCCGGCTCGGGCACCCGTTCAAGAACCCGTTCGCCCAGCCCGACCTCGAGCGCGAGCTCGCCGAGCACCTCCGCGAGGCCCCGCCGGTCGCGCTGCGCCTGGGCACCGAGGTGCTCGCGATCGCGCAGGACGCCGACGGCGTCGAGGTCACGACGTCGCGGGGGGACACCGTCCGCGCGCGCTACCTGCTGGCCTGCGACGGCGGCCGGTCGACCGTGCGCGAGCAGCTCGGCATCCGCATGGCGGGCCGCAGCTTCGACGAGGTCTGGCTCGTCGCCGACGTGCTCGAGGACCCGCACGACGAGCGCTACGGCACGCACCACGGCGACCCGGCCCGCCCGACGGTCGTCGTGCCCGGGCGCCACGGCCGGTGCCGCTACGAGTTCCTGCTGCACCCCGGCGAGGGCGAGGCCGGCGCGCCGCCGCCCTTCGCCCTGCTCGCGCGCCTGCTGCGGCCGCACCGGCGGATCACGCCCGAGCAGGTGGAGCGCTGCGTCGCCTACCGCTTCCACGCCCTCGTCGCCGAACGCTTCGCGTCCGGCCGCGCGTTCCTGCTCGGCGACGCCGCGCACATGATGCCGCCGTTCGCCGGCCAGGGGCTGAACTCGGGGATCCGGGACGCGGCCAACCTGTGCTGGAAGATCGCCGACGTCCTCGCCGGACGGCTCGACGAGGCCGCGCTGGACACCTACGAGACCGAGCGCCGCCGGCACGCGCAGGACACCGTCCGGCTCTCGGTCCGCCTCGGGCGGATCGTCATGACGACCGACCGCCGCCTCGCCGAGCGCCGCGACCGGGTCGTCGCGCGCCTCCTCGGGACCCCGGAGGGCCGGGCGCACCTCGAGGAGATGCGCTACCGGCCGGTCCAGCACCACCGGGCCGGCCTCGTCGCGCCGGGCGCCGACGACGGCCCCGCCACCGGTGTCGTGCTCGGCCAGCCCCGCGTCCACGACACCGCCACCGGGCGCACCACCATGCTCGACGACGTCCTGGGCCCCGGCTGGGCGCTCCTCGGCGTCGACGTCCCGGCCTCCGCGCTGGACGCGGCCGCCGCTGCCTGCGCGTCCCTCGACCCCGTGGTGGCGCACGTCCCCGCCGACGACCGCCTGCCGCGCGCGACCGAGGCCCGGCGCGTGCTGGTCGACCTGGACGGCGGCCTCGACCGCGAGGCCGCCCCGTACCGGGGCCGGGTGGTGCTGCTGCGGCCGGACCGCTTCGTCGCGGCCGCCTGGTCCGCGCAGGACGTCGCCGCCGGACGGCCGGGCCGCGACCTCGCCACCGCCCTGCACCTGGCCGCGCACGACGAGACACCGACACCCCTGGCGGTGGCCGGGTGACGCACCCGGCCGGCACCCGCGACGAGAGGAGCCCACGATGAGCACACCGACCCGGACGATCCTGGCCGAGGGGGAGGCCGCCGGCACCCTGCGCCGGACCTCGACGTCCCACCTCGGCCTGCGCGTCCCCGACGTGGCGGCCGCCGCCGAGTTCTACGGCCGCGTCCTGGGGCTGCGTCCCCACGGCACGCTGCCCGAGGGCGGCGCGCGGCTGGGGTGGGGCAGCGGCCACCACGTCCTCGACCTGCGACCCGGGAAGCCCGGTGTCGACCACGTCGCCTTCGAGGTCCGCGACGAGGGCGGCCTGGTCGCGCTGCGCAAGCGCCTCGGCGAGGCCGGCGCCCCGGTCGCCGGGCTCGACCCCGACGAGCTGGACGAGGCCCTGCCCGGCACCTCGGGCCTCGTCACCACCGACCCCGACGGCCTGGCCGTCCGGTTCCACGGTCCGGTCCACCGCGCGGGCGAGCACGGCGCCGACACCGGCCGCCGCCCGGTGAAGTACCAGCACGTCACCCTGGCCACGGACGACGTGCCGCGGAAGGTGGCCTTCTACACCGACGTCTGCGGCTTCCGGATCTCCGACCAGCTCGCCGACGGGCGCTTCGTCTGGCTGCGCAGCGACCGCGACCACCACACGCTGGCCGTGGTCGCCTCCGGCTCGGAGTCCGGGCTCGACCACTACTCCTACGACCTCGCGGAGTGGGAGGACTTCAAGACCTGGTGCGACCGGCTCACCGAGGAGGGCGTCCCCGTCTCCTGGGGACCCGGGCGCCACGGGCCGGGCAACAACCTGTTCGTCTTCTTCGACGACCCCGCGGGCCACCACATCGAGCTCTCCGCGGAGATGGAGAAGTTCCACGACGACCGCGTCGTGTACACCCCGCGCCGGTGGGAGCCCGTCCCGTCCAGCGTGAACCTGTGGGGCGGCCAGCTCGCGACGTGGCGGCGCACCTCGGAAGGGGCCTGACGTGCGATACGTGACCTTCGAGCACGCCGGGCGCCGGCGGATCGGGCGGGTCGAGGGCGACCACGTCGTCCCGCTGGCCGGACCCGACGAGATCGGTCGGGACACCCCGGCCGACGTCCTGGCCCGCGCGGCCGCCGACGGCCCGCCCGTCCCACGGGACGAGGTGCACCTGCTGCCCGTCGTCCCGCACCCGGACAAGATCGTCTGCGTCGGGCTGAACTACCACGCCCACGTGGGCGAGACCGGCCGGGACCTGCCGACCTCCCCGGTGCTGTTCACCAAGTTCGCCGGCAGCCTCGTCGGGGCCACCGACGACATCGTGCTGCCCCCCGAGTCGACCCAGGTCGACTACGAGGCCGAGCTGGCGGTGGTCATCGGGCGGGCGGGCCGGCGCATCCCGCGCGCGGCCGCCCTCGACCACGTCCTGGGCTGGACCGTCGCCAACGACGTGACCATGCGCGACTTCCAGTACCGCACCCACCAGTGGCTGCCGGGCAAGGCGTGGGACCGCTCGACCCCGCTCGGGCCGGAGCTGGTCACCCCGGAGGAGGCGGACGTGTCCGCGGCCTCGGTGCGCACGGTGCGCACCGTGCTCAACGGCGAGACCGTGCAGTCGTCCGACACCGCGCACCTCATCTTCGACGTGCCGACCCTGATCGCGACGATCTCGGAGTTCGCCGAGCTCCTGCCCGGCGACGTCGTCCTCACCGGCACGCCCGGCGGGGTCGGCTACCGCCGCGACCCGCAGCTGTTCCTGCACGACGGCGACGAGGTCGTCGTCGAGGTCGAGGGCGTCGGCCGGCTGTGCAACCGCGTCCGGGACGAGGTGCCGGCACTCGTGCGGCACTGACTCACGTGCGCGAGGCCGGTGCCGCACCCGCGGCACCGGCCTCGCGCGTGTCCGGGCAGATCAGCCGTCGACCTCCGCGAGGCGGTCGCTGATCGTGGCCGCGGCCCGGCAGACCTGGCGGCGGATCTCCTCCTCGCCCTGGCGCGAGATGCGCGACGCCACGGCCGCGACGCTCACCGCCGCGGCGACCCGGCCCTCGCCGTCGCGGATCGGCGCGGCGACGCCGAGGACGTCGTGGTCGAGCTCCGAGCGGGTGACGGAGAAGCCGTCGTCGCGGATCTGCTCGAGCCGCGCCATCAGCGCGTCGACGTCGGTCAGCGTGGACGAGGTGAAGGACTGCAGCGTCGCGCGCTCGAGCAGCGTGCGGGCCTCCGCGGGGTCGGTCCACGCGAGCAGCACCAGCGCGGAGGCGCCGGCGTTGAGGGGCAGCGTGCTCCCGCGCTCGTAGGAGATCCGCACCCGGTGCACCTGGGACTCGGCGCGGTCCAGGCAGACCACGAGGTCGCCGACGCGCCGGGTGAGCAGCACGGTCTCGTCGACCGCCGCGGCGAGCTCGGACAGCACGGGTACGGCGATCTCGGAGAGGCCGTAGGTCCGGCGGGCGAGGCGGGCCAGCTCGAGCAGGCGCATCCCCAGCCGGAACCCGCCGCCCGGGGCCTCCTCGAGGTACCGGTTGGCGATGAGCGTCTGGATGTAGCGGTAGCCGGTGGAGCGGGCCACCCCGAGCCGCGCGGCCACCTGGCTGCCCGTGATCACCGGCACGTCGTCGCCGAACATCCCGAGGATGTCCAGCGCACGGTCCGCGGTCGAGTTGCGCTCGCGGTACCCGGTAGTGCGCGACTGCGGTCCTGACATACGGGAAAGCATACGGCCTGGGCTCGCCGTCGGGGTCGCCCGCCGCGCCGTCAGCCGGCCCCGGCCGCCGCCAGCAGCGCGCGCAGCTGGTCGTCGTCGGCCTCGCGGCGGTTGTTGCGCCGGAACGGGTGGCCGGTGCTGGCCTCGACCATCGCCGCGGCACCGTCCGGGCCGACCGTGCCGGCGGGGAACCGGGCGGCGAAGCCGACCGCGTCGTAGAGAGCGGGCAGCTCGGCGACGAGGTCGGCCACCGCCGGCTCGGACACCTCGGCGTTGAAGCGGGCGACGTGCGGCAGGAGCACGCCGTTCTGCAGGCCGTGCGGCAGGTGGACCGAGGGCGCGGTCGAGAGCGCGTGCACCAGCGTCAGCCCGCTGTTGCCGCAGGCCATGTTGGCCGCGCACGCCGCGTCGAGGAGGTCCTGGAGGACCGCGTCGTGGCCGCCCTCGGCGTTGCGCCCGCTGCCGGTGCCCGCGAGCGCGGCGGGCAGCCGGTCGATCACCGTCGCGGCGGCGGCGAGCCCGAGCGCCCGGGTGTAGGGCGAGGCCCCGCGCGCCCACTGGGTCTCCAGGGCGTGGGACAGCGCATCGAGCCCGGCGTACAGCATCGGGGCGTGCGGGAGCCGCCGCAGGACCGTCCCGTCGAGCAGGGCCGTGCGCGGCTCGCAGCCGGGGGAGCGGACCACCAGCTCCTCGGCCCGCCCGGCCTCGTGCAGCACGAGCACCTGGGACACCTCACTGCCGCTGCCCGCCGTCGTGGGCACCGCGAGGGTGGGGGCCGGCCGATGGGGGACGTTGCCGACACCGGCGTAGCGGTCGATCCGGTCGTCGTTGGTCAGCCGGATCGCGACGGCCTTGGCCGCGCCGAGCGCGCTGCCCCCGCCCACGGCCAGGACGGTGTCGCAGCCCTGCGCGCGGGCCGCCGCGGCCGCCCGCTCGGCGGCGGCGACGTCCGGGTCGGGGTCGACGAGCACGGTGGCCGCCACCCGCGCCGGGTCGACCGGCGCGAGCACGGACGCCAGCAGGCCGGCGTCGTCGACGCCGCGGTCGGCGACGACGGCCACGCGACGGCCGCCGAGGGCCGCGAGCTCGTCGGGCAGCGTCGCGACGCAGCCCGGGCCGCTGACGACCCGGGTCGCGACGGAGAAGGTCGTCGGGGCGCTCACGACGCCACCGCCGCGGTCTCGGCGGCGCGGGCGAACAGCGCCTCGGCGTTGCCCCGGTCGACCTTCGCCCGCAGGTCGCCGGCGAGCAGGTCGGTGGCGTCGAGGGCCTCGGCGAGCCGGACGCAGGCGTCGGGCGGCGTGAAGGGGTAGTCGCTGCCGTAGTGGACGCGGTCCGGGTCGGCCACCGCCAGCAGCGTGCCGAGCAGCTCCGGGACCGGCGCCCCGGCCAGGTCGAAGTGCAGGCGGCGCAGGGCCTCGCGCATGCTCGACGGCGGGGCCTGGCCCGGGGCGGACAGGATCGGCAGGAGCAGCTCGATGCGGTTGGCCAGGATCGGCAGCGCGGCCCCCGCGTGCGGCACGATCACCCGCAGGTCCTCGTGGCGCTCCAGCACGCCCGAGAGCACCAGCTGCGCGATCGAGCGGGTGGTGTCGAAGAGGAACTCCAGCATCGGGCGCGGGTAGCCGAGCGCGAGGTGCTCCGCCTCCCAGGGCGTCGTCGGGTGGACGAAGACCGGCACGCGGCGCGCGGCGGCGAGCGCGTACACCGGCTCCAGCGACGGGTCGCCGAGGTAGACGCCCGCGGTGTGCGTCTCGAGGACGATCCCGTCGGCGCCCAGCGTCGTCAGCGCGTGCCCGGCCTCGACCACGGCGGCGTCGACGTCGGGCAGCGGCAGGCTCGCGAACCAGCCGAAGCGCCCGGGGTGGCGCCGCGCCAGCGCGGCGGCGGCCTCGTTGCACTCCCGCGCCAGGGTGCGGGCGGCCGCGTCGTCGCCGAGGTGGACGCCGGGGGAGGAGATCGAGAGGTAGGAGCGCTCGACGTCCAGGCTCTCCATGGTCGCGAGCGCCTCTTCGGCGCTCCAGGCCGGCACGCCGGCGATCCCGTCCGGGCGGTCGATCCCGGCCGCGGCGAGGGCCTCGCGGTAGACGTCGGGGACGAAGTGGGCGTGGACGTCGACGCGGCTCACGAGGTCACCGCCGCGACCTCGGCGGGCAGCGCCCGCTCCAGCTCGCTCGGCAGCCACGTGTAGCCGTCGCCGTCGCGGCGCAGGTGGCCGAGCCCGGGGAAGGGGAAGTGGTAGCCCAGGACCGCGTGCCGGCCCTGGTCCACGAGCTCGTAGATGCGGCGGCGCTGGGCGGTGGCGTCGGGGCCGTGGAAGTCGAACTGGAAGGCCCAGTCGGGGCGCTGCAGCAGCAGCACCTGGTGGTGGCAGAGGTCGCCCCAGCAGACGATCGTCTCGCCGCCGCTCGTGATCGTGTACACGACGTGGCCCGGGCTGTGGCCGGGAGTGGCGACGGCGCGGATGCCGGTGGCGACCTCGTCGCCGTCCTCGACGAACCGGATGCGGCCCTCCTCGGCGTAGGGCAGCAGGTTCTTGTGGGCGCCGCGGAAGTGGTCCTTGCGGTGCTCGTCGGGGGCGTCGTCGACCCGCCGCAGGTCGGTCCAGTGGTCGAACTCGGCGCGGTGCACGGCGAGTACGGCGTTCGGGTAGACCGGCCGGCCCTCCGGGTCGACCAGGCCCCAGGCGTGGTCGGGGTGGGCGTGGGTCAGCGCGATGACGTCGATGTCCGTGGGGTCGATGCCGGCCGCGCGCAGCGCCGGGACGGCGTGCCCGGTGCCCGGACCGAAGAACCCGCGGCCGAGCGCGGGGTCGGTGCCGACCCCGGTGTCGAACTGGACCAGCTCCGACCCGGTGTCGACCACGAGGATGTTCTCGTTGAGCCGCACGCGGTCGGGCGAGAGGTGGTGCCCGGTCAGCAGGGAGTCGACCTCGGTCGGGTCGGCGGCGGGGAAGTTGTCCCGCGCCGGCCCCATCTCGAGCAGGCCGTCGCTGACGACGGTGCAGGCGAACTCGCCGTGGCGGAAGCGGGCGTAGGGCAGGGGCCGGTCGGTGGGCGGGTGGGCGCTCACGATGGTCTCCTCGTCGGTCGGGGGTGGGTGGTCAGTCGGCGGGGGCGGCGGCGCGGCCGGCGACGCGGGCGAACACGGTGATGACGACGAGGGCCACGACCGCGGAGACGCCGTAGAGGGCGAAGACGCCGTAGGGGCCCTGGCCGGCGAGGACGATCCCGCCGAGCACGGGCCCGAGCGCGCCGAAGTAGGACATCCCGTTGGTCCAGCCCATCGCGGTGCCGCGCACGGCGGCCGGGAAGAGGTTGCTGACCGCGGCGTTGAGCAGGTTGGCCGTCGAGTGGCCGCCGACGCCCATGAGGAAGATGCCGGCGAAGAGCACCGGGAGCGAGCGGCCCACGAGCAGGACCGCGGCGAGCCCCACGACGGTGGCCGCGGCGGTCACCGCACCCACCCGCAGCACGCCCCAGCGGTCGGCCCACACGGCCGTGCCGAGCGAGCCGATGATCGCCCCGGCGGTGAGGGTCAGCGAGAACGCGAGCGCCGAGGTCAGCGGGTACTGCAGGGCGCTCATCGTGCCGACCAGCCAGACGTTCAGCCCGAACCAGGTGAACATGTTGGGGATCGCGACGGCGGCGGCGAGCACCGCGAACAGCCGCCCACGGCCGGTGAACAGCGTGCGCAGGGTGGCGGTGCGGGGGGCCGACGACGCCGCGGCGGACGCGTCCCGCGGACGCTCGAGCCGGACGGCGGCCGCGACCAGCAGGATGAGCAGGGTGAGTGCGGCACCGAGGTAGAACATGGGCCGCCAGCCGAACGCCGGCATGACGACGATGCCCAGCAGCGCCGCGACCGTGCCCCCGATGGGGATACCGGCCATCGTCACGTTGACGACGAGACCCACGCGGTGCGAGGCGGCGTGGCCGCGGGCGATCGCCAGCGCGGTCACGACGGCACCGCCGACGCCCAGCCCGGAGGCCAGGCGGGCGACGCCGAGCGTCGTGCCGGAGCCGGCCAGGCCCGCGGCGAGCAGGCCCAGGCCGAAGACGGCGATGCAGACCAGCAGCACCGGCTGGCGTCCGATGCGGTCGCCGACGACGCCGGCCGTCAGCGCGCCGAAGAACATCCCGACGTAGACCAGGCCGCCCACGACGCCCGCGGTCTGGGCCGTCAGCCCCAGCGTGGTGTCGTCGAGCAGCAGGGGCACGACGGAGCCGTACACGATCAGGCTGTAGCCCTCCATGATCGTGACGACCGTGCAGATGAGGACCGCGAGGCCGCCACGGGCCGTGGGCCGGGCCCGTCGCGGTGTCCGTGCGGATGTCTGGGGTCGGGTGTCGGCGCGGGTCTCGGGCGGTGCGGCCACCGTGGCCTCCGGGGTCTGACGTGGTCGGGGTGAGGACTGCCTCTCGAAACTCGCATCCTGTTTTTCAGGCGTCAAGACCTGTTTGTTGGGACACTCCCGGGCTACCGTGGTGGCCGGCCCACCGAGGGGCCGACGCTCCGGGAGGTGTCCAGAGGTGTCCACGGGAGTCACGACGGCCGCGGTCGTGTGGGAGCAGGGCGGTCCGTTCGCGCTGGAGGAGGTGCAGCTCGCGCCGCTGCGGCCCGACGAGGTGCGGGTCCGTCTCGTGGCCGTCGGCGTGTGCCACACCGACCTCAGCGTCGTCGCCGGGGTCACCCCGTTCCCCCTGCCCGGGGTGCTCGGGCACGAGGGCGTCGGGGAGGTGGTCGAGGCCGGGCCGGCGGTCACCCGCACCCGACCCGGCGACCGCGTGCTGCTGACGTTCACGTCCTGCGGGCGCTGCCGGCACTGCCGCGGCGGCCACCCCGCCCACTGCGACGACCACCTGTCGCTGAACCTGCTGGGCGGCCGGCGGGCCGACGGCACGGCGACGGTCCGGGCCGGGTCCGCGGAGCTGAACGCCCACTTCTTCGGCCAGTCGTCCTTCGCCCGCGAGGTGGTCGCCGACGAGCGGGGCGTCGTGGTCCTCCCGGCCGACCTGCCCGACGACGACCTGCCGACCCTCGCCCCGCTGGGGTGCGGGATCCAGACCGGCGCGGGCGCCGTGCTCAACGTCCTGCGTCCGCGCCCGGGGACCACCCTCGTCGTCACCGGCGCGGGCGCCGTCGGCCTCGCCGCGGTGATGGCGGCACGGATGACCGCGGTGTCGCGGATCGTGGTGGCCGACCGCGCCCCGGAGCGCCTGGAGGTCGCCCGGGAGCTCGGCGCCACCGACGTGATCGACGCCCGCGAGCAGGGCATCGCCGACGGGGTGCTCGCCGCCACCGGCGGGCACGGCGCGGACCACGTCGTGGAGACCACCGGGGTGGTGTCCGTGCTGGACGAGACGATCGACGCCCTGGCGGTCGGCGGGTGCTGCGCCGTCGTCGGCGCCCCCCGCACGGGCAGCCGGGCCGGCTTCGACGTCCCCCGCCTGCTGCCGGGACGCACGATCCGCGGGGTGACGATGGGCGACAGCGAGCCCGAGACGTTCGTCCCGTTCCTCGTCGGGGCCCACCGCCGCGGCGCGCTGCCGCTGGAGCGGATCGAGCGCCGCTACGCCTTCGAGGACATCAACACCGCCGTCCGGGACGCTGCGGCGGGCACGACCATCAAGCCGGTCCTGGTCTTCTGACCTTCCCGGCGGCGTCCGCGACGGCGTCGACGATCCCGACGTAGCCGGTGCAGCGGCAGATGTTCCCCGCCATCTCCGCCCGGATGGTCGCGCGGTCGGGCTCGGGGTCGGTCGCGAGCAGGTGCGCGGCGGTCATGAGCATCCCGGGCGTGCAGGCCCCGCACTGCAGGCCGTGGCAGCGGGAGAACGACTCCTGCAGCGGGTGCAGCGTGCCGTCCGCGGCGGCGAGTCCCTCGACGGTGGCGACCTCGGCGCCGTCGGCCTGGACGGCGAGCATGAGGCAGGCCCGGGCCGGGAGCCCGTCGACGAGCACCGTGCAGGCGCCGCAGACGCCGTGCTCGCAGCCGAGGTGCGTGCCGGTCAGGCCCAGGTCCTCGCGCAGCGCGTCGGCGAGGGTGCGGCGGGGTTCGACGTCGACGCGGTGGCGCTCGCCGTTGACGGTCAGGGTGGTCTTCACACGACCTCCGGGGTGCGGTGCCCGGCGAGCTGGGCGAGCGCCCGCAGGGCCATCTGCTCGGTGAGGGCCCGGCGGTGGCCGGCGCTGCCGTGCAGGTCGGTGGGCGGGTCGACGTCGTCGGCGGCGGCCGCGGCGAGGATCGCGACCCGGTCCTGGGACAGCTCCCCGTCGACGGTCGTGAGATCGCCGACGTCGACGAGGTGGGGCACGGCGCCGACGCCGCCGACGACGAGCCGGAGCCGCTCGCCGAAGCGGGCGGCGACCACGGCGACGACCGCGAAGTCGCCGTGGCGGCGGGCGAACTCGGCGAAGCCCCAGGCGTCGGGCACCGGCAGCTCGACCTCGGTGATCACCTCGTCGTCGGCGAGGTCGCTCTGCAGGGCCCCGACGAACAGCGCGTCGGCGCCGAGCCGGCGGCGGCCGCCGGGGCCGGCGACGTGGACCGCGCCGTCGCACGCCCGCAGCACGGCGGGCAGCTCGGCCGAGGGGTCGGCGTGGGCGAGGCTGCCGGCCAGGGTGCCGCGGCTGCGGATGGCGGTGTGCCCGACCCAGCGCGCGGCCTCGGCGGCCAGGGGGTGGCGGTCCTGGGCGGCCAGGCCGAGGTGGCGCACCAGGGCGCCCGCGTGCAGCACGCCGTCCCGGAGCTCGAGGCGGTCCAGGTCCGGGACCCGGTTGATGTCGACGAGCACGGCCGGCCGGGCCAGGCGCAGCGCCAGCAGCGGGACCAGGCTCTGCCCGCCGGCGAGGACCTTGCCCTCGCCGTCGGCGGCCCGGAGGGCCTCGACGGCGTCGGCGACGCCCGTGGCGCGGTGGTAGTCGAACGGCGGGGCCTTCACGGGTGCACCAGCTCCCAGACCCGCGACGGCGTGACGGGCAGGTCGTCGATCTCGATCCCCAGGGCGTCGGCGACCGCGCCCGCGACGACGGCGTTGGGCGCGAGCGTGCCGCCCTCGCCGACACCGCGGACGCCCGTCGGGTTGGCCGCGGGGGTGCTGACGTGGCCGATGCGCAGCTCGGGGATCTCGGCCGCGGTGGGCATGAGGTAGTCGAGCAGGGTGCCGGTGGACAGGTTGCCGGCGTCGTCGTAGACGAGGTGCTCGAACATCGCGCCGCCGATGCCCTGCGCGATCGAGCCGGCGATCTGCCCGTCGACGATCACGGGGTGGACGATCCGTCCGGCGTCCTCGACGCACACCCAGTCCAGGATGTGGATCTCCCCGGTGGCCGGGTCGACCGCGAGGGCGGCGACCTGGGCGCCGGCGGCGAACGCGCCGCGGATCGGGTCGTAGAACCTCGTGGACTCCAGGCCGGGCTCGACGCCGTCGGGCAGGCGGTCGGACTGCAGGTAGGCGACCCGGCCGACCTCGGCCAGCGAGATCACCGGCTTCTGCTGGCCGGCCATGTAGACCTGGCCGCCGCGCAGGTCGAGCTCCTCGACCGGGGCCTCGGTGAGGGCCGCGGCGAGGGCGAGCGCCTTGCCGCGGACCTCCTCGCCGGCGAGGTGCGCCGCCCCGCCGCCGATCACCGCCTGGCGGGAGGAGAACGCGCCGAAGCCCCAGAGCGACTCGTCGGTGTCGCCGATGCGCACCTCGACGGCCTCGTAGGCCACGCCGAGCGCGTCCGCGACGACCTGCGCCATCGTGGTCTCGAGGCCCTGGCCCTGCGAGGTCACCCCGGAGAAGACGGTGACGCCGCCGTCGGGCTGGACGCGCACCGTGCAGGCGTCGTGGCCGGTGCGGAACGCCATGCGGGGCCCGGCCGACGCGGCGCGGCCGAGGCCGGTCAGCTCGTTGTAGACGGCCACCCCGATGCCCACCGGCCACCCGCCCTCGCGGCGGCGCCGGGTCTGCTCGGCGCGCCACCGTCCGAGGTCGAACGTCTCGACGGCCTTGTCCAGGCAGGCCTCGTAGGCCCCGGAGTCGTCGACCAGGCGTGACGGCATCCGGTAGGGCACGTCGGCGGGCAGGATGAGGTTGCGGCGCCGCAGGGCGATCGGGTCCATCCCGAGCGCGCGGGCCCCGGAGTCCAGGAGGGCCTCCATCGCGAACACCGTCGAGGGCCGGGCCACGCCCCGGTACGGGCCGGACGGGCTGGTGTTGGTGGCGACGCCGCGCACCGTGCACTCGTAGTCCGCGAGCTTGTAGGGCCCGGTGAGCAGGCCGCCGGCCATGAGCGGCTCGATGCCCGCGGTCCAGGGGTGGACGGAGTAGGCGCCGGTGTTGCACCAGACGTCGGCCTTCACGGCGAGCAGCTCCCCGTCGGCGGCGAACCCGGCGCGCAGCACGTAGCGGTGGTCGCGGGCGTGGGTGGCCGCGAGCAGGTGCTCGACGCGGTCCTCGACCCACTTCAGCGGCGTGCCCGGCATCGTCATGGCCATCAGGCAGAGGGCGACGTCCTCGGGGTAGAGCACGGCCTTGACGCCGAACCCGCCGCCGACGTCGGGGACGATCACGCGGATGCTCGCCTCGGGCAGGTCGAGCAGCTCGGCGAGCTGGGTCCGCACGATCCAGGGGACCTGCGTGCCCGACCAGAACGTCAGCCGGCGGTCGGCGGCCTCGTAGCGGGCGACCCCGGCGCGGCACTCGATGGGGTTGCCGCCGTGCCGGTTGGTGGTCAGCTCCCGGTCCACCACGACGGCGGCCCCGGCCAGCGCGGCGTCGACGTCACCGGCCCGGAAGGTCCGCGAGAGCAGCAGGTTGTCCGGGGCCTCCTCGTGGACGGGGTCGGTGGGCTCCTCCCACGCGCACACCGTCGGCGCCAGCGGCTCGTAGTCCACCAGCACGCCCTCCGCGCCGTCCTCGGCGAGGTAGCGGTCGTCGGCGACGACGGCGGCGACGGCCTCGCCGGCGAAGCGGACCTTGCCGCGGGCCAGCGGGGGCTGGTCGGTCTCGACGTACCCGGGCAGCGCCGAGCGCGCCCGCAGGGCGACCGGGGCGATCCGCGGGTGCTCGCCGGTGAACACCGCGTGGACGCCCTCGGTCGCGAGCGCCTCGCCGACGTCGACGCCGGTGATCCGCGCGTGGGCCAGCGGGCTGCGCACGAACGCGACGTGGCGCATCCGGGGCAGGACGAGGTCGGAGACGTAGCGGCCGCGCCCGGTGAGCAGGCGCGCGTCCTCCTTGCGGCGCACGGGGGCGCCGCTGGCGGGGGTGTGCGGGGTGTGCGGGGCGTTCGTGGAGGTCGTCATCACGGCATCGCGAAGCCGCCGTTGACGGACACGACCTGGCCGGTGGTCCACGACGAGCGCGGGGAGGCCAGCAGCAGGATCGTCGGGGTCACGTCCTCGGGGCGGCCGAGGCGGCGCAGCGGGTAGAGCGCCGTGATCTTCTTGAGGCGCTCGTCGTCGGTCCCGCCCGCGTGGTCGGCGAAGTTGTCGGTCTGCACCAGCCCGATCGAGACGGCGTTGGCGCGGATGCCGTGGCGGGCGAGCTCCTTGGCCAGCGACTTGGTCAGCCCGAGCGTCGAGGAGCGGGCGGTGGCCGTGACGGTCAGCCCGGACTCGCCGACCCGCCCGGAGTCACCCATCAGCGAGACGATCGACCCGCCGCCGTGCTCGGCCATCCGCCGGGCGACGGCGTGGGAGATGCGCAGGCTCCCGGTGACGGTCACCTCGATCTCCGCCTCGAACTCGGCGGGGGAGCGCTCGAGGAAGCGGCCCCGGCTGGTGACCGCGGCGTTGTTCACCAGCACCCCGATGGGCCCGAGCTCGGACTCGACGTGGTCGAGCGCGCGGGCGACCGCCGCGTCGTCGCGGGTGTCGACGCCGACCGCGACCGCCTTCACGCCCGCGGCGCGTGCGGCCTCGGCGGCCTGCTCGGCGCCCTCGCCGGAGGTGTGGAAGCCGAACGCGACCTGCGCGCCCTCGGCGGCGAAGGCCTCGCCGATGGCGCGGCCGAGGCCCTGGCCGGCGCCGGTGACCAGCACGGTGGTGCCGGCGAGCTGGAGATCCATGGCTGCTCCTGGGGATCAGACGGCGACGAAGCGACGGCGGTCGCCGACCGTGACGAGCCGGCCGCCGACGAGGCCGGGCAGGTGGGCGGGCACGACCAGGTCGTCGGTGTCGGCGAGCTCGTCGGCCAGGGCGTTGCGCATCGCGCGGGCGGCGACCGGGTCGACGTCGAAGACCGCCTCCCACTCCGGCTCCTCGAGCTCCACCACCGAGTGCGCGACGTCGCCGATCAGCAGCGCGCGCTGCCCGCCGCCGGACACGACGTAGGTCGTCGAGCCGGGCGTGTGGCCCGGGGTGGGCCGGGCGTCGAGGCCGGGCGCCAGCGTCACCGCGGTGTCGAAGGGCTCCAGCCGGTCGCGCAGGGGCGACAGCTTGCGGACCGCGCCGGGGTCGGCGTCGGCGGCCTCGACGAAGTGCTCCCAGTCCGCGGCGTGGACGCGGTAGGTGGCCCGGTCGAAGACGACCTCACCCTTGCTGGTGGCCCAGCCGACGTGGTCGAAGTGCAGGTGGGTGAACACCACGTCGGTGACGTCCCCGGGCGCGACGCCGTGGGCGGCCAGCGCGTCGAGGAAGCCCCCGCCGGCGTACTTCTCGTTCCGGATGCGCCCGACCCCGGCGTCGACGAGCACGACCCGGTCGCCGGTGCGCAGCAGGAAGCCGCCGAGGGCCAGCGCGAGGACGCCGTGCTCGTCGAGGTGCTCGGGGTGGCAGGCCCAGCGGTCCTCGCCGGGGACCGAGAGCACCTCTCGGGCGTCCTCGCGCCCGGTGCCGTCGGCCACGGGCCGGATGTCGACGTCGCCGATCCTCATGCCGTGACCCCGGCGTCGGTGAGCAGCCGTGCCAGCTCGAAGCGCCGGATCTTCCCCGAGCCGGTGCGGGGGATGGCGTCGACGACGCGGAACTCCGCGGGCACCTTGAACCAGGTCAGGCGCTCCCGGCAGTACGCCGCGACCGCGTCGAGGTCGGCCCCGTCGCCGCCCTCGGGGACGACGAACGCCACCGGCACCTCGCCGAGGTCGGGGTGGGCCCGGCCGACGACCGCCGCGTCGGCGACGCCGGACGCGGCGAGCAGCACGTTCTCGATCTCCGCGGGGTAGAGGTTCTCGCCGCCCCGGATGATCATCTCCTTGGTGCGCCCGCTGATCGTCAGGTAGCCGTCGGCGTCGGCCCGGGCGAGGTCGCCGGTGCGGTACCAGCCGTCGACCAGCACGCTCGCGGTCTGCTCCGGCTTGTTCCAGTAGCCGCGCATGACCCCCGGCCCGCGCACCCACAGCTCGCCCTCGCCTCCGGGCGGCGCGTCCGTGCCGGTCGCGGGGTCGACCAGCCGGACCGCGAGGCCCGGCAGCGGCAGGCCGCACGAGCCGTAGGGCCGCGTGCCGTGCGGCCAGTTCATCACCACCATCGTGGAGGTCTCGGTGATGCCGTAGCCGTCGAGCAGCGGCACCCCGAACGCGCGCTCGAAGGCCTCGTCGACCGCCGCCGGGAGGATGGCGCCCGCCGAGACGGCCAGGCGCAGCTGGTGCGCCGGCGGGCGGTCGCCGGCGGCCTGCAGCAGGTAGGAGAAGCCGGTGGGGACGCCGGGCAGGACGGTGTGGCGGTCCGGTCCGCCCAGCTCCTCGAGGATCCGGGTGGGGGAGAAGCGCGGCAGGATGCGCTCGCCCGCGCCGGTGGCGGCTACGCCCAGGACGCACAGGTCGAGGGCGTAGGAGTGGAACAGCGGGAGCGCCGAGAGCACGACGTCGTCGGGACCGAGGCCGACGATCGGCGCCCAGCACGCGGCGACCACCCAGAGGCAGCTGCGCAGGCTCAGCTCGACGCCCTTGGGGCGCCCGGTCGTGCCGGACGTGTAGAGCATGTAGGCCGTGATGTCGAGGTCGTCGGGGTCGGGCGCGGGGGCCTCGGGCTCGCGGGCGAGCAGGTCGGCGTAGGTCGTCCACCCCGGCCGGGTGCCGCCGGCGAGCACCACCGCGACGTCGGGGCCCGCCAGCCCGGCGACCAGGTCGGCGTGGGCGGTGTCGGTGACGACGGCGCGGGCCCCGGAGTCGGCGAGCATGTACTCGAGCTCCGCCGGCGCCGCGTCCGGGTTGAGGCACACCGCGATCGCGCCGGCCCGGGGCACGGCGAGGTAGGTCTCCGCGACCTCGACCGCGTTGCCCATGACCATCGCAACGCGGTCGCCGGGCGCGACGCCGAGCGCCACCAGGTGGCCGGCGAGCCTGCGGGTCGTCGTGGCGAGCTCGGCCCACGTCACCGACCGCGCGTCGTCGAGGAAGGCGACCCTGGCGGGCCGCGCGGCGGCGTGGCCCTCGAGCAGCTCGGGGAGGGGTCGGATCAGTTCGGTGCGCAGCATCGCGCCCTCCTCCACCGGCGTACTAACGCTCGTTCGTCGGTCAAGCTAGCTAACGCTCGTTCGTGCTGGCAAGATGCGGTCCGTGCGGGCCACCCTCACCCCCGACGTGGTCCTGGACGCCGCGCTCACGCTGTTCGCGGCCCGCGGCTACCACGGCACGGCCGTCAGCGAGATCGCCACGACGCTCGGGGTGCGCACGCCGAGCCTCTACAACCACATGGGGTCGAAGCACGAGCTGCTGCGCACCATCGTGGACGGCACGACGGCCGGGGTGCTCGCCGACTTCCACGCGGTGGTCGATCCCGCCGACCGGCCCGCCGATCAGCTGCGCCGGGCCACGCGGACCTATGCGTGCCGCCACGCCACGCGCCGGCGCGAGGCGCTCGTCGTCAACCGCGACACCACCAGCCTGGAGGAGCCGGCGTTCGGCGAGATGCAGGCACGGCGCCGCGAGCACGAGCACGCGCTGCGCGCCGTGATCACCCGCGGTGTCGCCGCGGGGGAGTTCCGGGTCGGGGCGCCGGCCCTGGCGTCCTTCGCGATCCGCGAGCTGTGCGTGAGCATCGCGCGCTGGTTCACCGACGACGGGGAGCTCTCCGCGGACGCCGTGGCCGACCAGTACAGCCGCTTCGCCCTGCGCATCGTGGGCTCGACGTGACCGCGCCGACGCCCACGGGGGAGCGGGTGGCCGTCACGCCGGCCGCCGTCCGCGACGCGGCAACGACGCTGTTCGCCGAGAAGGGCTACCACGGCACGGCGCTCAGCGAGGTCGCCGCGCACCTCGGCATCCGCACGCCCAGCCTCTACAACCACATGCGCTCCAAGCAGGAGCTGCTGGCGGAGATCGTGCTGGACACCTCGCAGCAGGTCTGGGCGGAGTTCGGGGCCGCCGTCGACGGGCGCGCGGACGTGGTCGACCGCCTGCGCGAGGCGGCCCGCGTCTACGCCCTGCGCCACGCCACCCACCGGCGGGAGGCGCTGATCGTCAACCGCGACGTCGCGAGCCTGGCCGAGCCCGTCCTCTCGCAGGTCCTCGACCTGCGCCGCCGCCACGAGCGAGCCGTCCGGGCCCTCATCGCGGAGGGCGTCGCGCAGGGCCGACTCGCGGCGGAGGACCCCCGCACGGCGTCGTTCGGCCTGCTGGAGATGTGTGTGAGCGTGGCGCGCTGGTTCTCGCCCGACGGTGCCCTGAGCGCGCAGGACGTGGCCGAGCAGTACAGCGACTTCGCGCTGCGGGTGGCGGGCCTCCGCGATCCGGACTGACCGGGGCCGTCCAGCGCCCGTCCAGCGCTGCCGGACGGTGCGCTGGACAGCGCCACGCCGTCGCCGGACGCTCCGGGTCCGAACCGACCCGGAGCACCTGCGGAGACGCCGTGGACCACTCGATCCGACCCCTGTGCTTCTCCCACGTGGACCTGCCCCGCGAGTTCTTCGGCGGCGTCCCGATCCACAGCGGCGAGGGCGTCTCCGCCTCCCCGATGATCTACGTGCTGGTCACCGCGCGCGAGGACGACGGGATCCACCACTACCTGGTCGACGCCGGCTTCCACGCGGACAAGTGGATCCACCGCTTCGGCTTCTACGACTGGGAGCCGCCGGAGACGGTGCTCGGGAAGGTCGGGGTGACGCCGGACCGGATCGAGAAGATCTTCCTGACCCACATGCACTTCGACCACGCCAACAACGTCGGCGCGTTCCCGAACGCGGACGTGTACGTGCAGTGGGACGAGTACCAGGGCTGGCTGCAGGCCCTGGCCCTGCCGGACCTGTACACCCCGCTGGGCGAGGAGAGCTGGATCACCTCGTCGTTCGACCGCGACGACGCCCGGGTCTTCGGTGAGCTGGCCCGCGACCACCGCCTCAAGTTCGTCCGCGACGGCGAGGAGCTGGCCCCCGGCATCCGCGGGCACCTCTCGAAGGACGGCCACACGTTCGGTACGCAGTGGGTCTCGGTGGAGACCTCGAGCGGCCCGTACGTCGTCGCCGGGGACGCGGTGATGTGGTACTCGAACGTCGAGGAGATGTGGCCCAGCGGCTACACCAACGGCAGCACGTACAACATGCTCATGACCTTCGGCGACATCCACCGGTTCCTCGGCGGCGACGTCGACCGGATCGTGCCGGGCCACGACACGCTCGTGTTCGACCGGCACCCGAGCTGGAAGGTCGGCCCCAACGAGGTCGCCGAGGTCCACGTCGCGGGCTGGGACCGGTCGCTGCGGCCCGCCGGCTGACGTCCACCCCCGGCTTCCGCCGGGGCGGGCGACCGTGTGGAGTGGACCCATGACGATCTCGTTGTGGTCCGCCTCCGCCGGGCGCGTTGCGTGAGGGGCGCCGAGGCACTGGTCGGCTCGCTGGTCGGGGCGGGTGTCGACGTCTGCTTCATGAACCCCGGCACCTCCGAGATGCACTTCGTGCAGGCGCTCGACAGCGTCCCGGAGATGCGCGGCGTCCTGACCCTGTTCGAGGGGGTCGCCACCGGCGCCGCCGACGCCCACGCCCGGATCACCGGCCGGCCCGCGGCGGTGCTGCTGCACCTGGGGCCGGGGCTCGGCAACGGCATCGCCAACCTGCACAACGCCCGGCGGGCGGGGACGCCGCTGCTGTGCGTGGTCGGCGCCCACGCCACCGACCACGTCCACCACGACGCCCCGCTGCAGTCCGACATCACCGCGCTCGCCGGGGCGGTGTCGGGGTGGGTGCACACCTGCGGCCACACCCGCGACGTCGCCGACGACGCGGTGCGCGCGGTGGCGGCGACCACCGAGCACGGCGGCCAGGTCGCGACGCTGGTGCTGCCCGCGGACGTGTCGTGGTCCGAGGGCGGGGCGCTCGCCCCGGCCCTGCCGGCCGCGCTGCCCGTCCCGCCGGCCTCGTCGCGGGTGGCGGCGGCGGCGAAGGCGGTGCGCGAGCCCGGCGCGGTGATCCTGCTGGGCGGCCCGGCGCTCACGGCGGCGGCGATGGACGCGGCGGGCCGCATCGCCGCCGCGACCGGGGCGCGCCTCATCGTCGAGACCTTCCCGCGCCTCTGGGACACCGGCGCCGGGCGCCCCCGGGCCGACAAGCTCGCCTACTTCGCCGAGGAGGCGCTCGCCCAGCTCGAGGGCGCGTCGTCGCTGGTGCTGGCGGGGGCGCGCGCCCCCGTCTCGTTCTTCGGCTACCCCGGCGTGCCCGGCGACCTCGTGCCCGACGGCACCGCCGTGGTGGGGCTGGCGGACGCGGCGTCCGACGCGGCGGCCGCCCTGGAGGCGCTCGCCGCCGAGGTGGCGCCGGACGCGGTGGCCGAGCCCGCACCGCACGACGCGCCCGAGCCCGCACCCGGCCCCCTGGACGTCGCGTCGCTGTGTGCGGCGGTCGCCGCGACGCTGCCCGAGGGCGCGATCGTGATCGACGAGGCGCTGACCGCCGGAGCGCTGCTCGCCCCGGCGCTGCAGACCGCCGCCCCCCACGCCCAGCTCGCGCTCACCGGCGGGGCGATCGGTCAGGGCCCGCCGGCGGCGCTGGGCGCGGCCATCGCGGCGCCCGACCGGCCGGTGGTCGCGGTGCAGGCCGACGGCAGCGCGCTCTACACCCTGCAGGCGCTGTGGACGCAGGCCCGCGAGCAGCTCGACGTCACCACCGTACTGATCAACAACTCGGCCTACGCGATCCTGCGGGTGGAGCTCGCGCGGACCGGGGCGGGGGAGGCCGCCCACTCCGGGCGGGCCGGGCGGATGCTCACCCTCGCCGACCCGACCCCGGACTTCGTCGCGCTGGCCACCGGCTACGGCGTGCCGGCGCGGCGGGTGGAGACCACCGAGGAGCTGCTCGACGCGCTGCGCTGGGCGCAGGCCGAGCCGGGCCCGCACCTCGTCGAGGCGATCGTGCCGGCGCTGGGGTAGGTCGGTCCCCGTCAGCCCTCGTCGTCGGACGGCGCGAGCCGGGCGAGCACGTCGGCGGGCGGCACGACGTAGTACGCGCCGGTGAGCGCGGTGGTGTAGCGGGTGAGGGCGTCGCGGGGCCCGTCGTTGCCGGCCATAGCGTCGAGCATCGCGGCCAGCGGGCGCTGCTGCGCGCAGAAGCCGACGAACATCGTCCCGTGCGCGGTGGTGTCGCCCCACGCGGTGTTGCGCCGGAAGACGTGGCCGTAGGTGTCCTGGTCGGTGCGGGCGGCGTGGGCGTCGTCGGGCTTCGGGTCGAGCTCGACGCTGTCGGGCTTGGTGCGCCCGATGACGTCCTCCTGGGTGGTGCGGTCCAGCGCGTACCAGGTGGCGCTGTCGTGCTCCCACTTCTGCAGCAGCAGCACCGAGCCGCCGGCGCCCGGCTCCCCGTCGGGGATGGTGACCACCCCGACGGCCTCGGCCGCCGACGGGTTCTCGGTGCCGTCCTCGAAGCCGGTGAGGTCGCGGTCGTGGTGGTGGGACCAGGCGACGGTCTCGTCGGCGAGCTCGGCCACCCCGGCGAGGGCCGCGACGGCACCGGTGGTGGCGTCGAAGACGATCGAGCGCCCGCCCCCGGTGGCCCACAGCACGACGTCGTGCTGGGTGGCCGGCATCGTGAACCCGTCCGGCCCGACCACGGGCTCGTCGTAGCCGTGCACGTCGGGGGCATCGTCCTGGGCGACGGCGGCCCACAGCTCGGGGCGGATCCCGGCGACGAGACCCGTCGCGCCCGTCGTCTTGACCGCGGCGAGGAGGCCGGCGAGCGCCTCGACCAGCGCCGCGTCGGTGGTGCCGGGACGCCGGTCGAACTCCAGGTAGGCGTGCGAGGACGTGCCGAGGGCGAGGACGCCCGACTGCGCGACGGCCACGAGCAGCTCCGTTCGGGGGGACGGCGGGGTGCGCGACGACGCTAGCGCCCTGCTCTTACCGGATTCACGTACGCGACGACGATCGTTCCGGGTGATCCGCGGGAAGCCGGGTGGGCCAGCGGGCCGGCGACGGGCCCGGGCGAGGAGGGGACGAACGGATGACGCAGACCGCGCCGGCGCGCACCACGACGTCGAGCAGGGCGACGGGGGTGCTGCGCGCCTTCCAGGTCCTGGCCGTGCTGACCGTGGTCGAGCTGCTGGTCCAGTACGTCACGGCCGGCGGGATCATCGGGCCGGCGCACAGCCACGAGGCCCGCGAGCTGCACGAGGCCGGGGCCGTGGTGCTGCACGTCCTGTCCGGGCTGACGACGATCGCCGCGGTCGTGCTGTGGCGGCTGCGGGCGGCGCCGGCGTGGCCGGCGGCGCTGTCGGCCGTGGTCTTCGTGCTGACGTTCGTGCAGGCCTACCTCGGTGACGAGGAGACGCTCTACCTGCACGTTCCGGGCGCGCTGGTCCTCACGGTGGGCAGCGTGTGGCTCGCCGTGTGGGGGTTCTCCGGGCGCGCCCGCTCCGTGGGGTAGGACGGGGGCGTGCCCACCCGCGTGCTGGTCGCCGACGACGACCGTGCGATCCGTGAGTCGCTGGCCCGCGCGCTCGAGCTCGAGGGCTACGAGGTCACGACGGTCGCCGACGGCGTCGAGGCGTTGACCCACGCGCGCCGGGAGGCCTTCGATGCGCTCGTGCTGGACGTGATGATGCCGGGCGTCGACGGGCTCGGCGTGTGCCGCGTCCTGCGCGGCGAGGACGACCGCACGCCGGTGCTCATGCTCACCGCGCGCGTCGAGACCGCGGACCGGGTGGCCGGCCTCGACGCGGGCGCCGACGACTACCAGCCCAAGCCCTTCGAGCTCGACGAGCTGCTGGCCCGCCTCCGGGCCCTGCTCCGGCGGGCGTCGTACCTGCCGGGCGAGGGCGGGGACGGCGCGCGCCTCGCGGTCGGGCCGCTCGTCGTCGACCCCGCGGCGCGGCGGGCGTGGTGGGCCGAGGAGGAGCTGACGCTCTCCAAGACCGAGTTCGACCTGCTGGAGCTGCTGGTCCGCAACGAGGGCATCGTGCTCGACCACGCGACGGTCTACGACCGCATCTGGGGCTACGACTTCGGCGCGGACTCGAAGAACCTCGCGGTGTACATCGGCTACCTGCGCCGCAAGCTCGCGGCGGCCGGGGCGCCACCGGTGATCCACACGGTGCGGGGCGTGGGCTACACGGTGCGCCGGCCGTGAGCCTCCGCACCCGCCTCGCGCTCGCGTTCGCGCTGGTCGTCGTCCTGGTGGCCGGGGTGGTGGGGGTCCTCAGCTACCACTCGGCGGGGGAGCGCACCGCCGACGAGACCGACCGGTCGCTCGGCGCGGCGACGACCGCGCTGCTCGAGGGCCAGACCGCGGTGCTGGGCGCGCTGCCGCCCGCGACCCCCACCGACGGCGACGGTCTCGACGGCGACGAGCCCGGCCGCCCCGACCCGCGCCGTGAGGGGCCGTCGCTCGTCGCCCAGCAGGTCGCCCCCGACGGCGCGGTGACGTTCCTCGGCGGCCGGCCGGTCCGGCTCCCGGTCGACGACGCGACGCGGCTGCTGGCCGCCCGGGGCGTCGCGGGGCAGACCGCGACCACCGAGGTCGACCTGGGCCGGGGCGCCTACCGCGTCCGCACCACCGCGCTGGGGCAGGGACGCGGCGCGGTGCAGGTCGGCATCGACATCGACCTGAGCCGCCGGGTGCTCAGCGGGCTCGCCACCGAGATCGCGGTGATCAGCGCCGTGGTGACGCTGGTGGCGGCCGGCGCGGGCTGGCTGCTCGCCCGCCGCATCACCCGGCGGCTCGTGCGGCTGGCCGCGACCGCCGAGGACATCGCCGACCACGGCCGGATCGACGTCGCGGTGCCCGTCGGGGGACGCGACGAGGTGGGCCGGCTCGCCGGGTCGTTCACGACGATGCTCTCCCGACTGGCCGCGGCCCGCGACGCCCAGGACCGCCTGGTGCAGGACGCGGCACACGAGCTGCGGACCCCCCTGACCAGCCTGCGCACCAACGCCAGCGTGCTGCGCCGGCTCGACGAGCTCTCCCCGGACGCCCGGGACCGGCTGGTCGCCGACCTGCAGGGCGAGACCCGGGAGCTGTCCGACCTCGTCGAGGAGCTCGTCGCGCTCGCCCTCTCGCGGCGCAGCGAGGAACCCGAGGAGGACGTCGCGCTGGGCGAGGTGGCGGCGCGGGCCGCGGAGCGGGTGGGCCGGCGCAGCGGGCGCCGCGTCGTCGTCGACGACGACGGCTCGCGGGTGCGGGGACGGCGCGGGGCGCTCGAGCGGGCCGTGGGCAACCTGCTGGAGAACGCGGTGAAGTTCGACGCCGGGGGCACGGAGGACGTGGTCGTGCGCGTCCGGCGCGGGACGACGACGGTCACCGACCGCGGGCCGGGGATCGCCCCCGGGGACGCCGCGCGGGTGTTCGACCGGTTCTACCGCGCCGACGCCGCGCGCGGCCTGCCCGGCTCGGGGCTGGGGCTCGCGATCGTCCGCGACGTCGCCGAGGGCCACGGCGGCGACGCCTTCGTCTCCACCCCGCCCGGGGGCGGCACGACGGTCGGGTTCTCCGTGGCGGCCGAGCGGCTGCGGCCCGCCGCCCGCGACCCGTCCCCGGCGTAGACGTCCCCCGGCTCTTACCGGACTCCGACCCCGGCCACGTCGGCGCTTCACCCGGCGCGATCACCGTGGTGCCCGTGACCGCCACCCTCGACCGTCCGACGACCCACGCCCGGCGCCCGGGCCCGGCCGCGCGGGACCGCCGGTCCCGGCTCGCCGCCGAGGCCCTGCTCTGCGCGTCGCTGACGCTCGTCGCGTTCTGGTGGGCGACCGGCGGCGGCCTCACCGACCTCGGCGGCTGGGAGTCCGGGCTGGACTCGCTGGGCCGCCTGACCGGCCTGCTCGCCTCGGTGCTCCTGCTGGTGCAGGTGATCCTCATGGCCCGCGTGCCCCTGCTCGAGCGGGCCTTCGGGCAGGACCACCTCGCCCGGATCCACCGGCTCGTCGGGTTCACGTCGTTCACCGGGATGCTCGCCCACATCGGGCTCATCACCTGGGGCTACGCGGCGGGGGACCTCGCCCGCGTGCCCGGCGAGGCGTGGGACCTGACCGTCGACTACCCGGGCATGCTCCTCGCCGTCGCGGGCACCGCGTGCCTGGTGATGGTGGTCGTCACGAGCGTCCGGGCGGCCCGCGCGCGGCTGCGCTACGAGTCGTGGCACCTCCTGCACCTCTACGCCTACCTCGGCGTCGGTCTGGCCCTGCCCCACCAGCTCTGGACCGGGCAGGAGTTCCTGGCCTCCACGGCGCGCGCGGTGTTCTGGTGGACGCTGTGGGCGACCGCCGCGGGCGCGGTCCTCGTCTGGCGGGTGGCGCTGCCGCTGCGGCGCAGCCTGCGCCACCGGCTCGTGGTCACCGGGGTGGTCGACGAGGGCGACGGGTGCGTGTCGGTGACCCTCACCGGGCGGCACCTCGCCGAGCTCGACGTGCGCGCCGGCCAGTTCTTCGCCTGGCGCTTCCTCACCGGTCCGGGCTGGACCCGCGCTCACCCGTACTCGCTGTCGGCGGCCCCCGACGGCCGCAGCCTGCGGATCACCGTCAAGGACCTGGGGGACGGCAGCCGGGCGCTGCGCCGGGTCCGGGCGGGCACCCGGGCGCTGGTCGAGGGGCCGTTCGGGCGGCTGTCCGACCGGGCCGGCGCGGGCGCCGGCGTCGCCCTCATCGGTGCCGGGGTCGGGATCACGCCGCTGCGCGCCCTCGCCGAGGAGCTCGGCGCCGCCGGGCGGGACGTGGTGGTGCTGCACCGCTTCACCGACGAGCCGCTGTTCGCCCGCGAGTTCACCGCGCTGGCCCGGGAGCACGGCATCGGCCTGGTCCCGCTGCCCGGACCCCGCCGGGCCGCCGACTCCTGGCTCGGCGCGTGCACCGGCGGGCCGCTGCACCGCGCCGACGACCTCACCGCGCTGCGGGCCCGCGTCCCCGACATCGCCCAGCGCGACGTCTACGTCTGCGGCCCCGACCCGTGGACCCGCCTCGTGCGGCAGACCCTCACCGCGGCCGGCACCCCGACCGACCGCGTCCACTCCGAGACCTTCGGCTGGTGACCCGACCGATGCGCCGCATCCTGCTGTGGTTCCTGACCACCGTCAGCACGGTGGTCCTCCTCTTCGGCTACAAGACCTCCACCTCGTCGGCGCTCCCCGACGAGACGGCGACCGACCCGACGACACCGCGCGCCGCCGCCCCCACCACGACCAGCACGCCGCCCACCACCGGCTCCCCGTCCACCGCCGGCGCGGCCGCCCTGCGCGCCGGCCAGTTCACCGGCGACGCGGCCGATACCCGCTGGGGCCCGGTGCAGACCCGGATCACGGTCGCGAACGGGCGGATCACCGCCGTCGACGTCGTCGAGGCGCCGAGCGGCAACGCCAAGGACCGCGCGATCAACGCGGACGCCGTGCCGACGCTGGTCGACGAAACGCTGCAGGCCCAGGGCGCGGACATCGACATGGTCAGCGGGGCCACCGTGACCAGCACCGGGTACCTGGAGTCGCTGCAGAGCGCCCTCGACCAGGCGCACGCGGCGTGACCGCCGCGACGGGGTCCCGCGTCGTCCGGCACGTCGAGCACGTCATGGGTCTGCCGGTGAGCCTCGCCCTGCGCGGGCGCCACGCCGGCGACGCCGCCGGGCGCGCGGCGTGGCGCGCGGTGATGGCCTCCCTGCACGACGCCGACCGGGTGTTCAGCACCTACCGGCCCGACTCCGCCGTCTCCCGTCTCGACCGGGGCGAGCTCACGCTCGACGCGGCGCCGCCCGAGGTGGGGGAGGTCCTGGCGCTGGCCGAGCGGGCCGAGCGGGCCTCCGGCGGCGCCTTCTCCGCGTGGCGCCGCGACCCCGACGGGCGCCGGCGGCTCGACCCCAGCGGCGTGGTCAAGGGCTGGGCCGTCGAGCGCGCCGCGGCCGCGCTGCGCGCGCTCGACGACACCGACTTCTGCGTCGCGGCGGGCGGCGACGTCCTCGGCCGCGCGGAGGACCCGGACCGGCCGTGGCGCATCGGGATCGAGGACCCCCACGACCCCTGCCGGATCCTGGCCACCGTCCCCCTGCGCGACGGCGCCGTCGCGACCTCCGGCACGGCCCACCGCGGCGCCCACGTCGTCGACGCCCGGACCGGTCGCCCGCCCGCGGACGTCGCCGCCGTGACCGTCGTCCACCGGTCGCTGACCTGGGCCGACATCGACGCCACGGCGGCCTTCGCGCAGGGCGCGGACGCGGCGGCGTGGCTGCGCCGGCGGGTCGGGCGCACCGGGCTGGTCGTGGCGGACGACGGGAGCGTCACCGTCCTCGACGGCAGCGGTCCGATCTCCTGGGCTCAGATCTCCTGACCGTTGCGCTCGACCGGTCCGGACGGCCACTCCGTGACGGGCCGGCGCACCGGCAGGAGCATGCCGTTGCGCCGGTCGTCCTCGAGGGCCTGGTCGACGCGGATCGAGCGCACGGGGTGCCCGAGCAGCGCGGTCCAGCCGCAGCGCTCGTAGAAGGCCCGCACGTCGGGGTCGCAGGTGAGGAACCCGAACGGCACGTCGAGCCCCTCGAGCGAGGTGGCGACGGCGTCCATGAGGGCGGCGCCGAGGCGCTGCCCCTGGCGCCCGGGGTGCACCGCCACGAGCCCGACGTCGCCGACGAGCACGGAGGCGTCGTGGTCGGGGGCGCGCAGGAACCGGCGCACCAGCCCGGCGTGCGCCACGAGCTCGCCGTCCTGGTGTCCCAGGACGCGCAGCTCCGGGCGCGCGCCGGCCCAGCTGTGGCCGCGCCCGAACGTCGTGGTCGTCCCGGCGTAGCTCTGCCGGAGCAGGCCGGCGACCGCCTCGTGGTCTCCGGGATCCAGCCCGGTCTCCCAGTGGCACGACCACGTGACGGGGCGGCCGGCACCCCGGCCCCCGGCCGGCAGCAGTGCGGTGCTCATCGACGGCCTCCCGGGGTCACGCCCGGTCGCCCCGCACGACGGTCCGGCGCCACGAGCGCCAGCTCGCCCGGGAACGCGCCGTCGAACTCGCCCCGCCCGATCCGCCCGCGCAGGTCGTCCTGCAGCTGCGACCACAGCGGCGCGGCCCCCGTCCGGTCCAACCTCGCCGGGGATCTCGCTGCCACCCGAATAACCCTACATTTGCGCGGCGGTCCGCCGGTAGCGGATGTGGGTCGTGAGCGGCGAGTGCAGGACCTCGACGGGCTCGAAGTCGAAGGAGCCGACGCCGTCGAACATCCGCTCGCCCGAGCCGAGCAGCACGGGCGCGATGTCCAGGGTGAGCTCGTCGACGACGCCCGCGACCAGGGCCTGGCGGACGGTGGAGGCGCCCCCGGCGATGTCGACGCCCCGGTCGCCCGCGGTCTCGCGCGCCCGTGCGTAGGCGGCGTCGAAGCCGTCGGTGACGAAGTGGAAGGTCGTCCCGCCCGCCATCTCGATGGGCTCGTGCGCGTGGTGGGTCAGCACGAACACCGGTGCGTGGTAGGGCGGCTCGTCGCCCCACCAGCCGCGCCAGTCCTCGTCCCAGGCGCCGCGGACCGGCCCGAACATGTTCCGGCCCATGACGTAGGCCCCGCGGGGGCGCATCAGCCAGCCGGTCGCGGTCTCGTCGGCCTCGGTCGCCCGCGGGTCGCCGATGTGCCAGCCGTGCAGCTCCTTGCCCCGTTTGCCGAGCGGGTCGTCACGGCTCTGGTCCGGCCCGGCGACGAAGCCGTCGAGGGAGATCGACATGTGGCAGGTGGTGTCGGACATCGTCGCTCCTGAGTGATTGTGGATTGCAACCAGTAGGAGGGACCGTAGCAGGTCGCGGTCCAGCGTCCACCGCCGAACGAACCCTCCCCGAGGTCATCCGACGGAGTGACAATCACTGCTGCGCCTGACCCTGACCGACGAGCCCGACCACCGGGCTCCCGTCCCCGGAGCGGACCATGAAGAAGCTGCTCAACGACCCGGCCAACCTGGTCGCCGAATCGTTGCGCGGGGTCGCCCGCGCCCACCCCGAGCTGCGGATCGACCACGAGAACCGCATCCTCTACCGCGCCGACGCGCCGGTGTCCGGCAAGGTCGGCCTGCTCTCGGGCGGCGGCTCGGGGCACGAGCCCGCGCACGCGGGGTTCATCGGGCCGGGGATGCTCGACGCCGTCTGCGCGGGCGAGGTCTTCACGTCCCCGGTGCCCGACCAGATGGCCGAGGCGACGAAGAACATCGACGGGGGCGCCGGGGTGCTGCACCTGGTGTGGAACTACACCGGCGACGTCATGAACTTCGACATGGCCGCGGAGCTCGCCGCGGCGGAGACCGACACGCAGGTCGAGGCGGTCGTCATGAACGACGACGTCGCGGTCGAGGACAGCCTGTTCACCGCCGGGCGGCGGGGGACCGGCGCCGCGATCGCCGTCGAGAAGATCGTCGGCGCCGCCGCCGACCAGGGCCGCGGCCTGTCCGAGCTCGCCGACCTCGCCCGCCGGGTCAACGACGCCTCGCGCAGCATGGGCATGGCCCTGACGTCCTGCACGGTCCCGGCCAAGGGCAGCCCGACCTTCGACCTGCCCGACGACGAGATCGAGATCGGCATCGGGATCCACGGCGAGCCCGGACGGCGCCGGGTCCCGCTCGCCTCCGCCCACGACATCGCCGAGATGCTCGTCGACCCGATCCTGGCCGACCGCGACTTCACCGGCGGCGAGGGCGTGTTCGTGTTCGTCAACGGCATGGGCGCGACCCCGCAGCTCGAGCTGTACCTGATGTACAACGAGATCGCCGCCCTGCTCGACAAGGCCGGCATCGTCCCGGTCCGCACCCTCGTCGGCCCGTACGTCACCAGCCTCGACATGGCCGGGTGCCTGGTGTCGATCACGCGCCTCGACGACGACATGTTGCGGCTCTGGGACGCCCCGGTCGCCACGTCCGCCCTGCGCTGGGGCATGTGATGGGGGACGTCGACCTCGACACCCTCCAGCGCTGGCTGCGGACGTTCGCCGCGTCCGTCGCCGAGCAGCGCGACGCCCTGACCGCCCTCGACGCCGCCATCGGCGACGCCGACCACGGCGCCAACATGCACCGCGGCATGACGGCGGTCGTCGAGGGCCTGGACGCGACGCCGGCGTCGGACCCGGCGGCGCTGTTCAAGCAGGCCGGGATGACGCTGGTGAAGTCGGTCGGGGGCGCGAGCGGCCCGCTCTACGGGACGCTGTTCCTGCGCATGGCCCCGGCCACCGGCGGCGCCGCGACCCTCGACCCGGAGACGTTCGCGAAGGCGCTGCGGGCGGGGCTCGAGGGCGTGGTCGCGCGCGGCAAGGCCGAGCCCGGCGACAAGACGATGGTCGACGCCCTCACCCCGGCGCTGGACGCGCTCGACGCCGCGCTGGCCTCGGGCCGCTCGCCGGCGGAGGCGCTGCGCGCGGCGTCGGCGGCCGCCGACGAGGGCCGTGACGCCACCACCCCGATGGTCGCCCGCAAGGGCCGGGCGAGCTACCTCGGCGAGCGCAGCGCCGGCCACCAGGACCCGGGCGCCACGTCGGCCGCCCTCCTCGTCGCCGCGGCGGCCACGGCGGTCGCGGAGCAGGAGGGCGCGTGACGGTCGGGATCGTCGTGGTCTCCCACAGCCGGGCCCTCGCCGACGCGGCGGTGGCCCTGGCCGGGGAGATGCTCCACGGCGGGGGCGGGCCGATCGCGGTCGCCGCCGGGGCCGACGACGGGGGCTTCGGCACCGACGCCGTGGCCATCAGCGAGGCCCTGACCAGCGCCGACCAGGGCGAGGGCGTCGTGGTGCTGATGGACCTCGGCAGCGCCGTCCTCTCGGCCGAGCTCGCGCTCGAACTGGTCGACGACGACGTCCGCGAGCGTGCCGTGCTGTGCCCGGCGCCGCTGGTCGAGGGCCTGGTCGTGGCCGCGGTCAGCGCCGCCGGCGGGGCCTCGACCGCCGAGGTCGCGGCCGAGGCGTCGGACGCGCTGCTGGCCAAGTCGGGCCACCTGGGGTCCGGCTCCGCGGAGCCGGCGCCCGAGCCCTCCGCGGCCGGGGACGAGGAGACCGGCACCCTCACCGTCGGGATACCGCACGGGCTGCACGCGCGGCCGGGGGCGGCGCTCGTGCAGGCGCTGCGCGGCCTCGACGCCGACGTCCGGCTGCGCAACGCGACCCTCGACGGGCCGGAGGTCTCCGGCGCGAGCCTGTCGCGGGTGGCCACGCTCGGCGCGCTGCAGGGCCACGAGATCGCGGTGCGGGCGCGTGGTGCCGACGCGGCCGAGGCGCTCCGGCGCCTGCGGGCGCTCGCCGCCGACGACTTCGGGGAGTCCGCCGAGCCCGTGGTGGCGCCGGCGCCCGTGACCACCGGGCGCCCGGTCCCCGCCTCGCCGGGCATCGGGATCGGGCCGGCGCGGGCGACGGGTGCGGCGGGGGTGAGCGTGCCCGCGCCGGTGCCGGGGGACCAGGGCGCCCGTCTCGAGGACGCCCGCGCCGGCGTCCGCAACCACCTGCGGGCCGTGCGCGACCGGGCGGCCCGCGAGATCGGCGGGGCCGAGGCGGCGATCTTCGACGCGCAGCTGCTGCTGCTCGACGACCCGGAGGTGCTCGCCGACGTCGCCGCCCGGACCGACGCCGGCGCGGACGCCGCGCGGGCCTGGGCGGACGCCCTCGACGAGGTCGCGGGGCGGATGGCGGCGGCCGTCGACGAGTACCTGCGCGCCCGGGCCGCCGACGTGCGCGACGTGCGCGACCAGGTGCTGCGGGCACTGGGCGGGGTGTCTGCCTCGGACGGAGCGGGCGACGGCGTCCTCGTCGCCGACGAGCTGACACCCGCCGAGGCGGCCGTGCTCGACCCGGACCGCACGCCCGCCGTCGTCCTCGCCGGGAGCAGCCCCACCGCGCACGCCGCGATCCTGCTGCGTGCCCGCGGTGTCCCGGCGGTCGTCGGCGTCGGCGCGGCGCTCGCGACGCGGGCGCGGGAGGCGGCCCTGCTGGCCGTCGACGGCGCCACCGGCGAGGTCGTCGTCGACCCCGACCCGTCGACCCTCGCCGACTTCCGCGCCCGCGCCGACGCGCTGGCCGGGCACCGCGCCGAGGCGGCGCGCCGGGCCCACGAGCCGGCGGTCACCCGCGACGGGACGACCGTGCTGGTCGGGGTCAACGTCGGCGCGCCCGCGGACGCGGTGGCCGGGGCCGACCTCGCGGGGCTGGTGCGCACCGAGTTCGGGTTCCTCGACCGGCGCGAGGCGCCGTCGGTCGACGAGCAGGAGGCGGCCTACCGGGCGATCGCGGAGGCCATGGGCGGGCGGCGGATCACGCTGCGGACCCTCGACGTCGGCGGCGACAAGCCCCTCGACTACCTGCCGATGGCCGCCGAGGCCAACCCGTTCCTGGGGGTCCGGGGGATCCGGCTGGCGCTCGCCCGCCCGGTGCTGCTCGCCGACCAGCTGCGGGCGATCGTGCGGGTCGCCCACGACCACCCGGTCGACGTGATGTTCCCGATGGTCGCGGCCCTCGACGAGCTGGTCGCGGCCCGGCGCGCCCTCGACGACGCCGTCGCGGCGGTCGGACGCGGGCGTCCCGACGGGCTCCGGGTCGGGATCATGGTCGAGGTCCCCGCCGCCGCGCTGAAGGCCGCCGCGTTCGCGCCGCTCGTCGACTTCTTCTCGATCGGCACCAACGACCTCACCCAGTACGCCCTGGCCGCCGAGCGGGGCAACGACCAGCTCGCGGGGCTCGCCGACGCCCTCGACCCCGGGGTGCTGGCGCTGATCGCCGCCACCGTCGAGGGCGCCGGCGACGACGTCCTCGTCGCGGTCTGCGGCGAGGTCGCGGGCGACGAGCAGGCCGTCGCGCTCCTCGTCGGGCTCGGTGTCCGGGAGCTCAGCGTCGCGCCCGCCGCCGTCGGCGTCGTCAAGCAGGCCGTCCGGGACGTCGACCGGGCCCGGGCCCGGGACCTGGCGGCGGCCGCCCGGCGGTGCCCCGACGCGGCGGCGGTGCGGGAGCTGCTGCGTGCGGGCGGCCGGTCCTAGAGTGGCCCCGTGCCCCTCGGCGACGCGGCAGCCCGGCACGGCTTCCGGCAGGTCGACGTGTTCGGCGACGGCCCCGTCACGGGGAACCCGGTCGCGGTCCTCCACGACGCCGCCGACCTCGACGACGACACGATGGCCGCCCTCGCGCGGTGGACCGACCTCAGCGAGACCACGTTCCTGCTCCCGGCCACCGACCCCGCGGCCGACTACCGCCTGCGGATCTTCACCCCGGACCGGGAGCTGCCCTTCGCCGGGCACCCCACCCTGGGTTCGGCCCACGCCTGGCTCGAGGCGGGCGGCGTCCCGCGCGACCCCGACGAGCTCGTCCAGGAGTGCGGGGTCGGCACCGTGCGGCTGCGCCGGGTCGGCGACCGGCTCGCGTTCGCCGCCCCGCCGCTGGTCCGCGGCGGCCCGGTCGACCCGGAGGCCCTCGCCCCGCTGCTCGACGCGCTCGGCCTCCCGGACCCGGCGGCGGTGACGGCCCGCTGGATCGACAACGGCCCCGGCTGGGTCGGGCTGCTGCTGCCCGACCCGGAGGTGGTCCTCGCGCTGTCGCCGCGGACGCTCGCCGGGTTCACGTCCGTGGGTGTCGCGAGCACCTACCCGGCGGGTGCGGAGGTCGCGCTCGAGGTCCGCGCCTTCATCGGCGACTCCGGTGCCGTGCGCGAGGACCCCGTCACGGGCAGCCTCCAGGCGGGCTTCGCCGGGTGGCTGATCGCCGACGGCCACCTCCCGCGCCGCTACGTCGCCGCTCAGGGCGCGCGGCGGCGGCGCCGGGGCCGGGTGCACGTCGAGCAGGTCGGCACCGACACCTGGATCGGCGGGGCCACCACCACCGTCGTCACCGGCCACCTCGCACTCCCGCGGGTGGCACCGCCGCAACCCGCACGGGAGGCACCGCGATGAGGAACGCGCAGCTGGGCGACCTCGAGGTCGGCCGCATCGGCCTCGGGGCCATGGGGATGTCCCACGCCTACACCGGGGCGGGCAGCGACGACGACGAATCGATCCGCACTGTCCACCGCGCGCTCGACCTCGGCGTCACGCTGATCGACACCGCCGAGGTCTACGGCCCCTACACCAACGAGGAGCTCGTCGGGCGGGCGATCCGCGGCCGGCGCGACGAGGTCGTGCTGGCCACCAAGTTCGGGATGATCTCCCACACCGGCCGCGACGGCGCCGACTCCAGCCCGGAGAGCATCCGCACGGCCGTCGACGGGTCGCTGCGCCGGCTGGGCGTCGACCACATCGACCTCTGCTACCAGCACCGGGTCGACCCGCGGACACCGATCGAGGAGACCGTCGGCGCGATGGCCGAGCTGGTCACGGCCGGGAAGGTCCGCCACCTCGGGCTCTCGGAGGCGTGGGCCGACACCCTGCGCCGCGCGCAGGCCACCCACCCGATCACGGCGCTGCAGTCCGAGTACTCGCTGTTCACCCGCGACCAGGAGGAGCTCCTGCCGGTGCTGCGGGAGCTCGGGATCGGGCTGGTCGCCTACTCGCCGCTGGGCCGGGGATTCCTGACCGGGCAGATCCGCTCGGTCGAGGACTTCGCCGACGGCGACCTCCGCCGGGACAACCCCCGCTTCGTCGGCGAAGCGTTCCGGCGCAACCTCGCCCTCGCCGACGAGGTCGGCGCCGTCGCGGCCGAGGCCGGCGCCACCCCGGGCCAGGTCGCCCTGGCCTGGCTGCTGGGCAAGGGGCACGACATCGTCCCGATCCCCGGCACGAAGCGCGTCGCCCGGCTGGAGGAGAACGCCGCCGCGGACGCCGTCGAGCTCACGGCCGACCAGCGGCGACGCCTCGACGCGCTGCCCCCGGCCGAGGGCGGGCACCACACCGAGGACCAGATGCGGCTCATCGAGCGCTGAGGCGGGGCGCGGCGTCGCCGGCCCCCCGGCCCGGCGACGCCACCCCCGACGCCGGACGCGCCCTCGCCGTGCGCGCCCACCCGAAAAGTACCGAGCGGTATGCCCCCGGACAAGACGGTGGGAGGATGCTGGTGTCGGGCGAGGGGAGGAGTCCGATGGCGGCGACGACCGGTGACGGCCGGCGGCCCCCGCAGCAGGCGCGGTCCCTGGCCACGCGGCGGGCGCTGCTCGTGTCGGCGGGGGAGCGGTTCGCGGCGCAGGGGTTCCACGGCACGGCGCTGAGCGAGCTCGTGGGCGACGGTGCCGCGACCAAGGGCGCCTTCTACTTCCACTTCGCCTCGAAGCAGGCGGTCGCCGAGGCGCTGGTCGAGGCCATGGGCGACTCGTGGGACGACGTCACGACCGCGGTGGAGGCGGCGGCGCGCGACGGCCTGGAAGCCCTCGTCCTGCTGACCGACGCCGTCACCGTCCGCCTCGACGACCCGGTGGTGCGCGGTGCCGGACGGGTGCTGCGGGACAAGGTCGTGGCCACCCCGACCCTGGGGGCCATGACGGGCTGGTGGTGCGAGCAGGCCGAAGACCTGCTGCGGCGCGCCCGCCGCGAGGGCCTGCTGCGACCCGAGGCCGACCCGGCCTGGCTCGCCCGCGAGCTGGTGGCCGGGTTCGCCGGGCGGGCCACGCTGTTCGAGGCGCCGTGCGACGCACCGCCCCTGTGGGACCTCATGAACGACTTCTGGGCGGGCTTCCTGCCGCTGATCGCGACCGCGGAGTGGCACGCGCGGTGGGACGCGCGGCCCTGGCGCGCGCGTCCCCGACCCCGCGGTGTCGGCGCCGGCGACGCGGAGCCCCCGACCGTCCACCCCGTGGGGGAACCGGCCCCGACCGCGTGATCGTCTCCGTACGGTGGGGATCGTGCTCCGTGCGATCCGCGCCGTCCTGCTGGGTGTGCTCACCGTCGCCGCGCTCGCGGGGGGTGGGTTCGGCGCGCACGTGCGCCGCAACATGGGGGCGCGCCGCGCGACGCTGCGACGGATCGCGCTCCGCTCGCCGCACGCGCCTGGCGGGTCCTTCGCCAACCGGGAGCGCGGCCTCCCGCGGCCGGATCTGACCTACCGCCAGCTGGCGACGATGCTGCTCTCCCGCCGTCCCGACGGCACGCCGTCGGTCCCGGTGCCGCTCGCGCAGCACGAGCCGCGCCGGGAGCGCGCCGCCCTCGCGGTGACGTGGCTGGGGCACGCGAGCGTCCTGCTCGAGGTCGACGGCCGCCGCCTGCTCGTCGACCCGGTGTGGTCGGAACGGACCTCGCCCGTGCCGGGCTTCGGTCCCCGGCGGCTGCACCCGCCGCCCGCGACGCTCGCGGGGATCGGCGAGGTCGACGTCGTCCTGCTCACCCACGACCACTACGACCACCTCGACCGCCGGACGGTTAGCGCGCTCGCCCGCGACACCGGCGCCGTGCTCGTCGCGCCGGTGGGGGTCGGCGCCCACCTGCGGTTCTGGGGCGTGCCGGCCGCGCGGATCGTCGAGGCCGACTGGGACGGTGTCGTCGAGGTCGCCGGGCTGGCGCTGACGTGCCTCGAGGCCCGGCACTTCTCCGGGCGCGGGTTCCGCCGCAACACCACGCAGTGGGCGGCGTGGAAGGTCGCGGGGCCCGAGCACGCGGTCTACGTCGGCGGCGACACCGGGCCGACGGAGGCGCACGCCCGCACGGGCGCGGCGCACGGGCCGTTCGACCTGACCGTGCTGCCGATCGGCGCCTACGCCGACATCTGGCCCGACATCCACACCACCCCGGAGCAGGCGGTGGCGGCGCACCGCGACCTCGGCGGCGCGGTGATGCTGCCGGTCCACTGGGCGACGTTCGTGCTCGGCTTCCACCCCTGGGCCGAGCCGGCCGAGCGGGCCGTGGCCGACGCCGCCCACGACGTCGTGCTCGCCCTCCCGCGGCCGGGGCAGCGGGTCGACCTCTCCTGCGGCCCCGGCGCCGTGACCGAGGGCGTGCCCTGGTGGCGGGAGATGGGGCAGCTGACGTCCGGGGAACCCGACGTTGTCGGGGGTCGGCCCTAGAATCGAACACATGAGCGAACGCGGGGTCGGGGTGGTGGAGCGGGAGCTGCTCGACCGGGCCCGCGCCGCCGAGGTCGCCCGGCGCCGCGACTACTACGCACGTCTGGAGCTGGTGGCCGAGCTGGACCGGGCGGCGGTGGCCGAGGTGACCGGGGACCGGGGCACGGTGCGGTTGTTGCAGGCGCAGTGGAACGTCGATCACGCCGAGGCCAAGCGGCTGCTCGACGAGGCGGGCGACCTGGTGGCGCGCCGGTCGTTGCCGGGCGAGCGGCTGCCGGCACGGTTCCCCTGCACGGCGGCCGCGGTGGCGGTGGGGGCGATCGGGCCCGGGCATGTCGTGGTCATCCGCCGGGCCATGGCTCGTTTGGAGCGTGTCGACGGGTTGGGTGTCGAGGACTGGGTGGAGGCGGATCGGTTCCTGGCCGAGAAGGCCCGCCAGATGTCCCCGGCCGGGCTCACCGCGCTGGCCAAGGCCCTGGTCGCGCATCTCGATCCGGACGGGGAGGCGCCGCCGGAGGGGGAGGAGCGCTGCGACGAGCTGCACGTGGTGCGCCGCCGCGACGGGCGGCTGGACTTCAAGGGCAGCCTGCACGACCCGGCCGATGCCGAGGTGTTCCTCGGCACCATCGACCCGCTGGCGGAGAAGCTGGGCCCGGAGGACACCCGCAGCCTCGAGCGGCGCCGCGCCGACGCGCTCAAGGAGGTCGTCGAGAACGCGGACCCCACCGGCACGCCCCCGGGCGACGAGCCGGCCGGCCCCGAGGATTCGGACGAGGCCGAGCCGGCGCTGATCCCCGAGCCGCGCCGCCCCGAGCCGCGCCGCCCCGAGCCGACCTCACGTCCGTCGGGGCCGTCGGGTTCGGGTCGGGTGTTGCTGACGCTGACGATGGACCACCGGTGGCTACAGCAGGCGGTGGGGCACGGGGTGCTGGACTCGGGGGCGCTGGTCCACCCGCAGACGGTGCGGCGGCTGGCCTGCGACGCCGGGATCATCCCGATCGTGCTGGGCAGCCGCTCCGAACCCCTCGATGTGGGTCGCCAGCAGCGCACCGCCCCCGACGCGATCCGCCGGGCGCTGCACCTGCGTGACGGGGGGTGCGCGTTCCCGGGTTGCACCCGCCCGCCGCGGCGTTGCCAGGCCCACCATGTCGATCACTGGCTCGACGGCGGGGACACGTGCGTGGAGAACATGTGCCTGTTGTGCCGGTTCCACCACCAGCTGGTCCACCACGGCCACTGGACGATCACCATGATCGACGGCCGGCCCTGGTTCACCCCACCGGACTGGATCGACCCCGACCGACAACCCCGCCCCGGCGGCCGACCACGCACCATGGTCGGGGTCTGAGGGACGCCCACCGACTCGCGGCGTGCCCGCGGCCGACACAGCGTGCCGCTGCCCGCTCGCGGGCGCGGTCACGAGGGTGTCGTTGACACCCGCACGACCAGGAGCGGAGTGTCAGCGCGTGCCTCGCCGCCATGTCCTGACGCGTCGACGTCACGTGGAGGTGCGCCGGACGACCGCGCTCCGGCGTCGCTGAGGACGCCGTCCGCTTCCTGCGGGGAGAGATGCAGCGAAAGCCGTGACCCGGAGGTGGCGATGACGCTCGACCTGTCCGACTTCACCCGCATGCGCCCGGTGCCCGACAACCTCGTCCCCGACCTGAACGGCGTCGACGCCTTCAGCACCGACGCCATCGCCGCGGGGGTCGTCGAGCGGTACGCGCCGTGGGCGCGGGAGCGCGCCGCGGCCCTCGGCGCGCGGGTGTGGGACCCGGCGGTGCTCAAGGCCGCCCGGGACGCCGAGCGGGTGCGGCCCGAGCTGCGCACCCTCGACCGTCTCGGGAACGAGGTCTACGACGTCGACTTCCACCCCGCCTACCACGAGCTGATGGCCCTGGGCTTCGGCTCGGGCGTGCACTCGCTGGCCTGGACCGCGGACGAGCCCGGGGCGCACTCGGCGCGGGCGGTGCTGTCGTACCTGTGGAACCAGATCGATGGCTCCACCGCCTGCCCGCTCGGCATGGCCTACGCGTCGATCCCGGTGCTGCGCAGCCAGCCCGAGCTCGCGCCGTGGGCCGACAAGCTCGCGGTCGAGGGCTACCACCCGGCCGACGTCCCCATCACGGCGAAGTCCGCGGGCACCATCGGCTACTTCATGACCGAGAAGCACGGCGGCTCGGACCTCCGCGCCAACGTCACCGTCGCCCGTCCCGTCGGGCGCCGCGGGCCCGGCGAGACTTACCTGGTCAACGGGCACAAGTGGTTCGCCTCGGTCCCGATGGCGGACTGCTACCTCACCGTCGCCCAGACCGAGGCCGGCGTGTCCTGCCTGCTCGTCCCGCGCCGCCGGGCCGACGGCGCGCTCAACGGCATCCGGGTCAACCGGCTCAAGGACAAGCTGGGCAACCGGGCCAACGCGTCGTCGGAGATCGAGTACCACGACGCCGAGGCGATCCTCGTCGGCGAGGAGGGCCACGGCGTCCGGACGATCCTGTCCTCCGCCGAGTACACGCGGCTCGACTTCGCCGTCGGCTCCGCGGGACTCATGCGCGCCGCGCTGTCCCAGGGCCTGTACTACAACGACGAGCGCACCGCCTTCGGCTCGCCGCTTTCGGCGCTGCCGATCCAGGCGCCGGTGCTGGCCGACCTGGCCCTCGAGTGGGCCGGCGCCGCGCACCTCGCCTTCCGCGTGGCCCGCGCCGAGGACCACCGCGACGACGTCTCCGAGAAGCTCCTCAGCCGGCTGCTGACACCGGTGGCGAAGTTCTGGAACTGCCGGCGCGTGCCGGGCGTCGTCGAGGAGGTCATGCAGTCGATCGGCGGCAACGCCTACATCGAGGAGCACCCGCTGCCGCGGTACTACCGGGAGGCGCCGCTCAACGCGATCTGGGAGGGCACCTCGAACATGATGGTCATGGACGTCGGCCGCGTCCTGACCCGCGAGCCGAAGGCGATCGAGCCGGTGCTGGACGAGATCCGCCCGGTCGCGGCCGAGCACCCCCTCGTCGCGGATGCCCTGCGGGACATCGAGGAGCTCGTCGAGACCCCGGAGGAGACGGCCCGCTACCTCGTCACCCGGATCGCGCTCGCGACCCAGGCCGCCCTGCTGGTGCGGCACGTCCCGACGCCCGTGGCCGAGGCGTTCGTCGCGTCCCGGCTCGGCACCGGCTGGGGCCCGGGCTACGGCACGCTGCGCGGCGTGGACGTGGGGGCCGTGATCGACCACGCCCGCCTGGGCTGAGCCTCAGGCCGGCGCCGGGGCCGGCGCCACGCTCGTCCGCGTCCGGGGCCACTGGCTGACCAGGGTCACGACGCCCGCGAGCAGGAGCAGGACGGCGAGGCCGACGAGCGTGACCGCCAGCCCCGTCGTCGTGGGCGGGGCGGCGCCCACGCTCTCGATGACGGCGGTGCCGGCCACGACGCCGAAGCCGCCGACGCAGATCAGCGACGTCAGCATGACGCCCGTGCCTTCGGCCGAGCGCTCCGGCGGCAGCACGTTCTGCACCGCCACCTGGCCCAGCCCGTACCCCATCCCCGTGGTGAGCCCGCAGAACCCGAGCGCGAGCACGTAGACCCACAGCGGCCCGGCGAGGGCGAGCAGGACCAGCGCCGGACCGCAGGCCAGCACCGCCACGGCCATGATGAGCCCGGCCGGGACCTTCGTGGTGAGCCAGCCCGAGAGCGGGCCGCAGGCGGCGAGGCCGATCGACGACACGACGAACGCGAGCCCGGCCGCGGTCGGCGTGAGCCCCCGCAGCGTCTGCAGGTCGATGGTGGCGGCGACGACGTAGACGACGGTGCCGATGTTGGCCAGCGTCCCGGCGACGCAGAGCACGACGAACACCCGGTTGCGGACCAGCGACGGCCGCACCAGCGGCTGCGCGGCCCGCCGCTCGCGCAGCACGAACGCGACCAGCAGCGCGATCCCGCCGAGCAGCGGGCCGACGGTCACCGGGTTCGTCCACCCCTCGGCCCCGACGTCGTCGACGGCGATGCTCAGCGCGGTGAGCCCGCCGGCGACGGTGACGACGCCCCACCAGTCGAGCCTGCGCAGGTCGCGGTCCGCGCTCTCGTCGCGGGAGGTCTGCAGCCGCCACCCGCGCCAGATGGCGACGGCGGCGACGGGCACGTTGATCAGGAAGACCCAGCGCCACCCGATCGTCGCCGAGAAGACCCCGCCGACCACCGGCCCGAGGGCGGTGCCGACCCCCGCCACCCCCATCAGCACGCCGGTGACGCCGGGGCGCTCGCGCTCGGAGGTCGCGTTGGTGACCAGGGCGAAGCTCGCGGGCATGATCAGCGCGGCGCCGAGGCCCTGCACGACGCGGGCCGCGATGAGCAGGTGGGCGGACGTGACCAGGCCGCAGACGAGGGAGCTGAGCCCGAACACCGCGATGCCGCTCAGGAGCACATCGCGGCGCCCGAGGACGTCGCCGAGCCGGCCGCTCGGGATGAGGAACGCCCCCAGGGCGATCATGTAGCCGCTGATCAGCCACTGCAGGTTCGTCACCGTCGAGCCGAGCTCCGCGGCGATCGTCGGCAGGGCGAGCCCGAGCGAGAAGAAGTCGAGCTGGATGCAGAACAGGCCCGCCGCGACCGGGAGGAACGGCAGCGAGGCACGCAACGTGCCCGTGACCTGCCTCATACGGGGGACTGTAGGGCGTGGTCCGCGCCCCGTCATCACCCTGCGTCGAGCACCAGGGATCGAGCTGGTCGGCTACGTCGCCTCCACCGGCCCGTCCCGATCGCGCGAGCGCAGCACCGATCCGGTGGCGCCGACCGCGACCATGACCATCACGACGAGACAGAGGCCCACCGCGACCGGGGGGAGGCCCCAGGTCTCGACGGCCACGCCCGCGAGCAGGCTGGCGACCGCGGCGGCGAGGTAGCAGTACAGGTAGATCGCGGCGAGGGTGCCGGCGTGCGTCCCCGCCGGGCTGCGCTCGAGCAGCACCCGCATCGCGCCCGCGAAGGCGACGCCGAAGCCGGCCCCGCCCACGACCGCGCCGGCCAGGTACACCGCGAAGCTCCCGGCCGCGATGGCGCCGATGTAGACCCCGACCCCCGCGACGAGCGCCGCCGCCCCGCCCGCGAGGGCCCGGGACGTCGGGATCCGGTTGGCGGCCAGGCCCGCGATCGGCCCGGCGAGGTGGTAGACGGCGACGGCGAGCGCGCCGCTGAACAGGTCGTGGCGCCCCAGCACCGACACGGCGAGCGACGGGGCGAGCGCCTGGGTGAAGCCGCCGAGCACGTACGTCGCCGCGACGAGGAGGCAGACCAGGGGGAACACGCGCCGCGCGGTGCGCGGCACCTGCACCACGGGGCGCAGCGACCGCAGCGCACCCGGCGTGCGGGGGACCGTCTCGGGTAGCAGGAGCACCGCCACCGCCGCCGCGGCCAGCACGGCGGCCATGACGAGGAAGGACACGACCGGCGCGCCCCGCGGCGCGAGCTGGACCGCCGCGCCCGAGGCGAGCGCGCCGATCGCGATGCCGCCCGGCGGCGCGCCGCTGGTCACCGCCCCGGCCAGGCCGGGCCGCGTCGGGGGCACCAGGTCCACGACGAACGCCCCCAGGGCGCTGAGCGCGAGCCCCACGGACACGCCCTGCACCGCCCGCCCGACGATGAGCGGCACGGCCGAGTCGACGGTCGCGAGGACCAGGCACGCGGCCATCCCGGCCCCGAGGGCCACCAGGGACACCGGACGCCGGCCGAGGTGGTCCGACAGGCTCCCGCAGCACAGCAACGCGATCAGCAGCGGCACGATGTAGAGCGCGAACGCACCGGTGAGCGCCACGGTCGAGACCCCGTCGACCTGCTGGTAGACGACGTAGAGCGGCGCCGGCACCCCCGCCCCGGCACAGACGGCGACCAGCGCGACGGACGCGGCGGCGAAGCGTGTCCCGGGTCGGCGGCGGTGCAGCACCCGGGTCAGACCGGCCTACGGCGCGCGCCGGCGCGGACGGTGGAGGGCACGCGACCACACTAGGCGTGACCGGCGGTCAACGACCGACGAGCGGGAGCGGCGCGAAGACGTGGTCGCGCCAGAGCTCCCGGGACACCGTCTCCGGGTACGGCGCGACGCTCGTGTCCACGTCGAGGAGCGCGACGTCCCCGGTGTCGAAGGTGGGCCACCCGGGGTCGCCGCGGGTCGCGAACCCGACCCACGCCGCGCGCATGCGTGCGGAGACGGTCTCGGCGGCGTCGAGGTCGTCGAGCAGGGCGGCCGGCTGGCCGGCGGTGAGGTTGCCGAAGACCAGCGGCACGTCGATGCCGTGGCACGCGCCCAGGGGACCGCCGAACGTCAGCTCGTACACGTGGACCCGCGCGTGCGGCGTCGCCCGCTCGGCCAGGTGGAGCGACGGCATGCGGAACAGCCAGTCGGAGAGGATCCACTCGTACCGGGCGGCGGGATCGGTCGGGGGATAGGGCCTCGGCGCGAAGAGCGCCTCCGCCGACGTGATCTGCTCGTCGGTCGGGGGAGCGATCGCGCTGAACAGCCGGTGCTCGTCGCGGGTGTGCCCGCAGAGCAGGTCGACGTCGAGCCGGGCCTGCCACGGCGAGACGGGCAGGACGTCGCCGTCGACGACGGGCGCGAAGAGCACCCCGCGATGGCCGGCGAGCCCCCAGCGGTCGGCGTGCGCGGACGGGTCGACCCCGTCCGCGGCCAGGGGCAGCAGCAGCGGGTCCACCTCGGCGAGGTCCTCGACGGTGGGGGCGAGCCCGAGCTCGGCGGCGCAGGTGGCGGCGACGTCGCGGGCGAGCTCCGGGCCGAAGACGGTGCCCGGCACGCTCTGGGCGACGGCCCGGCGGACCAGGCCCGCGGCCCGCGGCATCGCCATGAGCGCCGCGACCGACCCGCCGCCCGCCGACTGCCCGAACACGGTGACGCACCCGGGATCGCCGCCGAAGGCGCGCACGTCGTCGCGCACCCACTCCAGGACGGCGACCTGGTCGAGCAGCCCGCGGTTCGCGGGCGCGCCGTCGAGCAGCGCGAACCCCTCGATGCCGACCCGGTGGTTGGCGGTGACCACCACGACGCCGCCGCGCGCCAGCCGGGTGCCGTCGTACTCGGGCAGGCCGGACGCCCCGACGGCGTAGCCGCCGCCCTGGATCCACACCATGACCGGCAGCCCGGCGTCCCGGCCCGGGTCGGGCGACCAGACGTTGAGCGTCAGCCAGTCCTCGCCGCCGGCGAGCTCCGGCATGCCGAACGCCGCGGCCTGGGGCGGGGCGGGCCCGAACGCGAGCGCGTCCCGGACGCCGTCCCACGGCGCCGGCCGCGCCGGGGCGGCGAAGCGCCGCCCACCGACCGGCGGAGCAGCGAACGGGATGCCCCGGAACACCGCGACGCCGCTCTCCAGGGTTCCGCGCACCCGTCCCGCGGTGGTCCTGACCTCCACCCGTCCGACGCTAGCGAGGGGCGACAGCGGTTTCCCCGGCGTCACCGGGCGAGGACCACGAGCCGGTGCGCCCGGCACGCCGCGAGGTAGGGCACGCCCGCCGTGTCGCCCGAGCCGGGCGCGTCGCCGAGCATCCGGGTCGCCAGGCCGAGGTGGGCGGTCTTCCAGCGCTGGTGGGCCGCCTCGAGGGCAGCGACCGCGTCGTCGAGGGCCGTCGGGCGCGGCGCCGCGGCGAGCGCCCGGGCGAGGCTGTCGTCGCGGCCGGCCGCGGCCCGAACCGCCGTAACCCCGGCGAAGGCCTCGCCGTCGAGACGGTCCCGGGCGGGCTCGCCGCAGGCCAGCTCGAAGCGCTTGTAGGCCTCGGACTGGATGGCGCTGGCCCCCTCGGTGTACCGGCGGAAGGAGTGGAAGGCGTCGGCACGCATCGTCGCCACCAGGCGGAACAGCAGGCCCGCCCGCTCGAGGACCCGCGTCGCGCGGCCCAGCAGCGCGACGGCGTCGTCGGGCCGGCCGGCGCGCACGGCGTCGGTGGCCGTCCGGACCAGCCCCGTCAGCGTGGTGAACACCAGCTCGTGGGCCTGCAGCGCGCGGATGAAGAAGTACTCGTCGTGCTCGGTGGACACCGGCAGCGCGGTCAGCGCGAGCCACTCGCCCGCGAGCGTGGCCGGGGGGACGGTGCCGTCGGCGGGGGAACGGTCGATCGTGGCGACGAACCGGGCCGCGTGCCGGAGGCGCTTGCGGCGCAGCTCGGGGGTGGTGCCCCGGGGATGGCGGTTCTCGTGCCGGACGACGTCCGCGAGAAGCAGCGCCGACAGGCGCTCGGCGCCGAGGCCGTCCTCGTGGCGGATCGCGTCCAGCAGGGGCAGGGCCAGGTAGCCGGCGTTGCGGAAGCGGTCGCGGTGCCGGGCGAGGACCGCGTCGAGGAAGGCGTCGAGGAACGGGTCCCGGCCCCGGTGCCGCTCGGCGATCGCGTCGAGCGCGGTCAGGACCGCGGGCGGGAGCGCGTGGCGCCCGCTGCGGCGGATCTCCACGGTGACCAGGCGGGCCAGTGCGAGCCCCTCGCGGCGGGTGCGGTCGCCCCCGCTCCGCCACGCCGCCAGCTCCCGCAGGAGCGCGTTCTCCACCATCCCCGACCACCTCCCGACCGGGACCCGGACCGGTGCCGGATCGCGCGGACCCGAGCGTCGGCGTGACGGCTCGCGCGGACGATCGGGTGCGCCCCCGCACGCCGGGGTGGTAACCCTCCGGTCGGTGGTGGGGCGGACCCGTCCCGACCACCGACGACCCCGAGAGGACGCCGATGCTCCCCAGCGACGAGGTCGAGGTGGCCGGGCTCTCGGACGACGTCGAGGTGCTCGTCGACCGCTGGGGCGTGCCCCACGTCTACGCCGGGTCGCGGCACGACGCTCACGTCGCCCAGGGCTTCCAGGCCGCGCGCGACCGCCTCTTCCAGATCGACCTGTGGCGGCGGCGCGGGCTGGGGCGTCTGGCCGAGGTGCTCGGCCCGACGTATCTCGAGCAGGACCGGGCCCGGCGGCTGCTGCTGTACCGGGGCTCTGCGGACGCCGAGTGGGCGTCCTACCCCGAGGGGGCCCGCGACGTCGTGGCCGCGTTCGTCGAGGGCGTCAACGCCCACGTGGGCTGGGTGCTCGCGGCGCCGGGCGAGCGGTTGCCGCCGGAGTTCGCCGCCGTGGGGTACCTCCCGGAGCGCTGGGCGCCCGAGGACATCGTGCGCATCCGCACCCACGGGATGTTCTCCAACGTCGAGCAGGAGCTGGCCCGCGCCCTGACGGTGCGGGACCTCGGCGCCGCGGCCGAGGACCTGCGGTCGGTGCGGGAGCCGGGTGGCGAGCTGCGGGTGCCGGACCCCGCGGCGCTCGAGCACCTCACCGACGACGTCCTCGCGGCCTACCGGCTGGCGTTCGGGCCGGTCGAGCTGGTCGCCGCGGGCAGCAACAACTGGGTCGTGGCCGGGACGCGGACCGCCACCGGCCGGCCGGTGCTGGCCAACGACCCGCACCGCGCGATCACCGTGCCCTCGCTGCGCTACCTCGCCCACCTCGAGGCGCCCGGGCTGTCGGTGATCGGGGCCGGCGAGCCGAACCTCCCGGGCATCTCGATCGGCCACAACGCCCGCGTCGCCTTCGGCCTGACGATCTGGCCGATCGACCACGAGGACCTCTGCGTCCACACGCTGCACCCCACCGACGACGGGCGCTACCGCGCCGAGGACGGGTGGGTCGCGTTCGAGCTGGTCGAGGAGCGGACGGCGGTGGCCGCCGCCGCCGACGCCGTGCACCGGCTGCTGTTCACCGGCGACGGGCCGGTGCTGCACGTGGACACCGCGGCGCGGGTCGCGGTGTCGCTGCGGGCGGTGTGGCTGCAGGCGGGGATGGCGCCCTACCTGGCGAGCCTGGGCTACCAGGACGCCGCCGACGTGCACGCCTTCCGCGCGGCCCTGCACCGCTGGGGCGCCCCCGGGGTCAACCAGGTCTTCGCCGACGTCGACGGGCACATCGGGCTGCAGACCTGCGGGCGAGTGCCGCGGCGGCGCGGGTGGGACGGCGCGCTCCCGGTCCCCGGCGACGGTCGGTTCCCGTGGGACGGCGTCGCCCCGCTCGACGAGCTGCCCGGGGCGATCGACCCGGAGGCGGGCTGGCTGACGACCTCCAACCAGTACCTGCCGCCGGCGGACGCCGTCGCGACCGTGGACTGGTACGCCGACGCCCGCCACGAGCGTCTGTCGGCGTGGCTCGCGGACGACACCGACGTCGACGTCGCGGCGAGCCTGCGGTGGCAGACCGACGCGTTCACCGTGCACGGGCGGCGGCTGCTCGACCGGCTCGCGCCCGTCGCGGCCCCGGAGGACGTCGCGGCGTGGTGGGCGGAGCTGCAGGCCTGGGACGGCGTCGAGGACGCCGGGTCGCGCGCGGCGCTGGTGTTCCAGGTGTGGGTGCGGCGGCACTGGCGGCCCTGGCTCGCGGCCCGGTGCCTCGAGGGACTCGGGCTCGATCCGGCACGGGCGGGCCGGCTCCTGCGCGACGACACCCTCTTCGGCGACCTCCGCCCCGACCTGCGGATGCTCGAGGTCGTCGACGACCCCGCCGTGCTGGGCGAGGGCCTCGGCGTGACGCTGCGCTCCGCGCTCGCCGAGATCTCCGACCGGCTCGGCGGGGACCCCGGCTCCTGGAGCTGGGGTGCGCTGCACCGCACCGAGCTGCGGCACGCGGCGTTCCCGGACGACCCGCTGCTGTCGGTGCCCCGCTCGGGCAGCGGCGACACCGTGGGGCTCGCCGGGCACGACCCGACGGGCAACGCCGTGATGGGCGCGAGCTTCCGGATGGTGCTCGACGTGGGCGACTGGGACGCCTCGCGCGTGGTCAACGCCCCCGGGCAGTCGGGCGACCCTCGCTCACCCCACTACGCGGACCTGCTGGAGCCGTGGGCGGCGGGGGAGTCGTTCCCGCTCGTCTACACCCGCGCCGCGGTCGAGGACGCCGCGGTGCACCGGACGGTGCTGCGGCCGGATCAGCCCTCGTAGTGGTCGGCGTACCGCTCGCGCAGGACGTTCTTCTGGATCTTGCCGGTGGACGTGCGGGGCAGCTCGTCGACGACGATCACCGACTTCGGCAGCTTGTAGCGGTCGAGCCGGCCGGCGAGGTCGGCCACCAGCGCGTCGGGGTCGACGCGCTGCCCGGCCGCGGGCACCACCACCGCGGTGATCGCCTCGCTCCACCGCTCGTGGGGCAGCCCGAGGACGGCGACCTCGCCCACGCTCGCGTCGGCGTAGAGCGCGCGCTCGACCTCGAGCGACGCGACGTTCTCCCCGCCGGTCTTGATCACGTCCTTCGAGCGGTCGGTGAACCACAGGATGCCGTCGTCGTCGACGCGCCCGATGTCCCCGGAGTGGAACCAGCCGTGGGCGAAGACGCGGTCGGTGGCCTCCGTGTTGTGCAGGTAGCCCGTCATCGTGTGCGGGCCGCGGTAGACGATCTCGCCCTCCTGCCCGGGCGGCAGCAGCGCGCCGTCGGGGTCCATGATCCCGAGCTGGACGTTGACCACCGGCGTCCCCACCGCGCCGGGGTGGCTGAGCTGGTGCTCGGGGCGGAACAGCGTCGCGGTGGGGCTCATCTCGGTCTGGCCGAAGAGCAGGTACAGGTCGCAGCCGAGCACCTCGATGGCGCGGCGGACCTGCGCCTCGGGCATCGGCGCCATCGCGTAGCAGGCGCGCCGGAGGCTGGAGAGGTCGCGCGTGGTGACCTCGGGGTGGTCGAGCATCGCGCGGTACATCACCGGCAGCCCGAAGATCTGCGTGACCCGCTCGCGCTCGATGAGCGCCAGCAGCACGGCCGGGTCGAAGGCGCGCAGGACGTGGATCGTCGCGCCGACCATGATCGCGGGCGTGCAGTGGGTGTTGAGCTGCGCGGTGTGGAACATCGGCAGCATCGCGACGAAGCGGTCGTCCTCGTCGAACTTCGCCTCGAGCGCCATCGTGAGCGACTCGAGGTAGATCGCGAGGTGGTTGCCCATCACGCCCTTGGGCGCCGAGGTCGTGCCGCTCGTGTAGAGGTAGGTGATCGGGTCGCGGTCGCCGACGACGACCTCGGGGTCGCCGGTCTCCGCGGCGAGCACGTCGTCGAGGGCGGCGACGGTCCGCGTCAGGCCGGTGGTGTCGGCGCTCGTGCCCGTGCCGGGGGCGACGACCACCTCGCCGACGCCGGGCGACTGCTCCACGGCCGGGGCGAGCGCGCCCACGAGCTGCGCCTCGATGACGAGGCCGCGGGCGCCGGAGTCCTGCAGGACGTAGGCGACCTCGTCGGCCCGCCACCCGAGGTTGATCGGGACGCAGACGACCCCGAGCTTGGCGCAGGCGTAGTAGGTCAGGAGGAACTCGGCGCTGTTGCCCGACGCCAGCGCCAGCGCGTCGCCCCGCGCGTACCCGCGGGCGGCGAGCCCGTGCGCGAGGCGGTTGACCCACGCGTTGAGCTCCCGGTAGGTCCAGCGCCGCTCGCCGTCGACGATCGCGGTGCGCTCCGGGTGGCGTGACGCCGTCCGCGTCAACGAGTCACCGACATTGACGCGGTGGACGAGGTTCTCGGCGACCTCGGGGGCGAGGGCCGGCCGGGCGGGGACGGTGGACGTCATCGTCGCTCCAGGTGGTCGGGGAGGAGGGCCTCGGGGACGTCGACCACCCGCGAGCGCAGGAACTCGCCGAGGCCCTTGGCCTGGGGGTCGGGACGGGTCGCGGACGCGACGCCCTCGCCGAGCAGGCCGACGACCACGACGTTGACCGCCCGCAGGTTGGGCAGCTCGTGGACGTGCACGGCGAGGTCGCGGGCCTCGGGCAGGAGCTCGCGCACCCGGTCGGGCGTGACGAGCGAGCGCAGCCACGCGTACTCGGCGTCGGTGCGGGTCCAGAGGCCGATGTTGGCGTTGCCGCCCTTGTCGCCGGACCGGGCGCCGGCGACCACGCCGAGCGGGACGCGCCGCGTGGGGCCGTCCGGGGGACCCGCGGAGGGCGTCGGGACGGGCGCCGGCCTCTCCGCGGTGACCGTCACCGGCGCGATCGCCGTGACCGTCCCGTCGGGCAGCGTGACGCGGTGCTCCACCTCGGCGGCCGGTACGACGGTCGGCCAGTAGACGCCGAAGGCGCTCTCGGCGCTGGGCGGCGTCGTGGTGTGGAACCCGGGGTAGCCGCCCAGCGCCAGCTCCATCGTGGTGTTGGAGAACGCGCGGCCGACCCGGCTCCGGTCCGGGTCCTTGACCGTGATCTTGAGGTGGGCGGTGGCCTGCTCGTTGGCGGTGGCGTCGGGGTGGTCGAAGCGCAGCAGCCGCACGTCGACCTCGGCGAAGCGGTCGCGCCCGCCCAGCAGGTCGAAGAGCTCCTGCTCGGCCCAGGCGGCCTTGGCCTCGATGTCCAGCCCGGTGAGCACGAGCGTCATCGTGTTGCGGTAGCCGCCCTCGTGGTTGAGCGCGACCTTGAGGGTGTCCGGCGGGGCGCTGCCGCGGGTGCCGGAGATCCGCACGCGGTGCTCGCCGTCGGGCTCGAGGGCCAGCGTGTCGAAGTGGGCGACGGCGTCCGGGCCGGCGTAGGCGGGCTCGGCGATCTCGTAGAGCAGCTGCGCGGTGACCGTGCCGACCGAGACGAGCCCGCCCGTGCCGGGGTGCTTGGTGATGACGCTCGAGCCGTCCGCGGCGATCTCGGCGACCGGGAACCCCGGATAGCGGCGGTCGGTGACCTCGTCGAAGAACGCGTAGTTGCCGCCCGTGGCCTGCGGCCCGCACTCGATGACGTGGCCCGCGGCCATCGCCCCGGCGACGGCGTCGAGGTCGCCGGGCGTCCAGCCGTGCCACCAGGCGGCCGGCCCGACGGCCAGCGACGCGTCGGTGACCCGGCCGGTGACCACGACGTCGGCCCCCGCGTCGAGGGCGGCGGCGATGCCGAACCCGCCCAGGTAGGCGTTGGCGGTGACCGGCCGGACCGCGCTCTCGCCCAGCTTGCGCCCCGTGTCGAGGTGGGCGAGGTCGTGCCCGGCGGCCTGCAGCTCGTCGAGGCGGTCGACGATGTCGTCGCCGTCGACGTGGGCCACCCGAGGGTGCAGGCCGAGGCGCTCGGCCAGCGCGGTGACCTCCGCGGCGAGCCCGGGCGGGTTGAGCCCGCCGGCGTTCGCGACGATCTTGACGCCGCGGTCGAGGCAGGTGCCCAGCACCTCCTCGAGCTGGGCGAGGAAGGTCCTCGCGTAGCCCGCGGCCGGGTCCTTCCGCTTCGCCTTCCACAGGATGAGCATCGTCAGCTCGGCGAGGTAGTCGCCGGTCAGGACGTCGATCGGCCCGCCGTCCACCATCTCGCGCGCCGCCGCGAGGCGGTCGCCGTAGAAGCCCGAGCAGTTGCCGACGAGCACGGGACGGGTCACGAGGGGCTCCCGGGGGTCGGGACGGCGCCCGGCGCGCGGCCGTCGGCGGGGGCGCCGGCGAACGCCTGGGCGATGGCCATCCACGCCGACGCGGTCGGACCACTGACCTGCAGGGCGGTGTCGTCACGATGGCGTCGCTGGGTCACCGCGAGGCAGAAGTCCAGCGCCGGTCCGGTCACGCGGTCGGCGGCGTCCTCCGGGCCCCAGGCCCAACGCTCGCCGGAGGGAGCGTCGAGCTCGACCCGCACCGGCGCGTCCGGCACGGGCAACCCGCGCAGCGCGAAGGCGAAGCCGGCGGTGCGGACCCCGAGGTGGGCGATGTGGCGCAGCCGGTCGGTGGGCTCCCGGGTCACCCCGAGCGCGTCGGCGACGTCCTGGCCGTGCGCCCAGGTCTCCATGAGCCGCGCGGTGGCCGACGACGCGGCGCTCATGTCGGGCCCGTACCAGGGCAGCCGGGTCGACGGGTCGAGCCCGCCGAACACGGCGACGAACTCCGCGCGGGTGCGGGCGAGCCAGCCGCGGACGGCCGCGGCCGGGAGGTGCGCGTGCTCCGCGGCCACCTGGTCCGGGAAGTCGTCGCCGCGGGCCGCCAGCCCGGCCGCCTCCCGCCGGAAGCGCTCCGGGTCGACGGCGGCCAGGGTCGCCGTCTCGTCGAAGTAGGCGAGGTGGGTGAGCTGGTCGCGGATCGTCCAGCCCTCCGCCGTGGTCGGCGTCGCGATGCCGGCGTCGTCGAGGTCGGCGACCAGGTCGAGGACCACCGCGGTCTCGGCCTCGAGGTCGGCGAGCAGCTCGTCCATGCGCACGGCCATCTCAGCGGCCCTGCCAGACGGGGGTGCGCTTGGCGGCGAACGCGGCCGGGCCCTCCTGGGCGTCGGCCGAGCGGTACACCGGATCCCAGATCTCCTCGGCGCGGGCGTAGGCCTCCTCGCGGGGGTGGGTCGCCGAGAGGTAGGCCGTCCGCTTGCCCGCGAGCACCGAGAGCGGGGCGTTGCCCGCGATCCGCTCGCCGAGGCGCTGGGCGTGCTCCCGCAGCTCGGCGGCGGGCACGACGTGGTTGACCAGCCCGACCTCGTGGGCCCGGTGGGCGTCCAGGGGGTCGCCGGTGAGGAGCAGCTCGAGGGCGATGCGCGGGGGGACGAGCCAGGACAGCGGCGCCGCCCACGGCGCCCCGCGACCGACCTTGACCTCGGAGATCGCGAAGCGGGCGTGGTCGGCGGCGACCACGAGGTCGCACTGCTGGGCGAGCAGGAACCCGCCGGCGTAGGCGACCCCGTTGACGGCGGCGATGGTCGGCTTGGCGACGTCGACGTTGCGGCCGAACTGGGGCAGGAAGTCCGGCGGGGGCACCTGCAGCGCGGTCTGCGACATCTCCTTGAGGTCGCCCCCCGCGCAGAACGCCTTCTCGCCGGCGCCGGTGAGCACGAGGACCTTCGCCTCCGCGTCGGCGTTGAACCGGTGGACCCCGTCGAACAGGCCGTCGCGGACCTCCTTCGACAGCGCGTTGCGGGCCTCGGGCCGGTCGATCGTCAGCCAGGCCACACCCCCGGTGACCTCGTAGCGCACGGCGCTCACGCGGCACCCTCCTCCTCGGTGGTGATCACGGCGAGCACCTCGCCGGTGTCGACGGTGTCGCCGAGGGCGACCAGCAGGTCGGCCACCACGCCGTCGACCGGCGCCTTGACCTGGTGCTCCATCTTCATGGCCTCGAACACGAGCACCGTCGTGCCGGCCGCCACGGCCTGGCCGGGCTCGGCGAGCACGCGGACCACCGTGCCCGGCATGGGGGCGAACAGCGAGCCCGGCGCGGCCTCCGTGCCCGGTACCGGCAGGCGCTCGACGTCGACGAGCTCGGTCGCGCCGAGCGGGCTGTCCCCGTGCACCGTGGCCCCGACGCGGTGCAGTGCCACGGTGCGCCGCACGCCGTCGACCTCGAGGTCGACCGCGTCGGCGGTCGCGGCGTGCACGAGCAGGCCGGTCACGGGCTCCCCGTCGACCGACGCCCACCACCCGGTGCGGGTGCGGCGGTAGGCGACCACGACCTCCTCCTCCCCGAGGAGGAACGTCGCGACCTGCGGGGCGCTCACGACGTTGCGCCAGCCGCTGGGCACCGGGCGCTGGGCCGGCGGGTCGGCGCGGCGTCCGGCCCGGTCGGCGAGCGCCGCCGCCAGCGCGTGCACCCGCCGGGCCGCGGCGGCCCGCGGCGCGGGACCGGCGGCGAGCCGGGCGGGACCGTGGCGGGTGAGGTAGCCGGTGTCGGTGCGGCCGGCGAGGAACTCGGGCTCGCGCAGGATGCCGACGAGCAGGTCGCGGTTGGTGACGAGCCCGTGGATGCGGGCCTCGGCGAGGGCCCGGGCGAGGCGCCGCGCGGCCTGCCCGCGGGTGGCCCCGTGCGCGATGACCTTGGCGAGCATCGGGTCGTAGTGGGTGCCGACCACCGACCCGCTGCGCACCCCGCTGTCGACGCGCACGCCGGGCAGCTCGGGCACCGCGAAGCGGTGCAGCGTCCCGCTGCCGGGCCGGTAGTCGTGCGCCGGGTCCTCGGCGTAGAGCCGGGCCTCGATCGCGTGGCCGTGCAGCGTCGCGCCGAGGACCTCGGGGGGCAGCGGCTCGCCCTCGGCGACCTGCAGCTGCAGGGCGACGAGGTCGAGCCCGGTGACCTCCTCGGTGACGGGGTGCTCCACCTGAAGGCGGGTGTTGACCTCGAGGAAGAAGAACTCCCCGGTGGCGGACAGGACGAACTCGACGGTGCCCGCGCCGGTGTAGCCGATGGCCTCCCCGGCGGCGACGGCGGCGCGGCCGAGCTCCTCGCGCAGCGCCGCGTCGACCGCGGGGGAGGGGGCCTCCTCGACGATCTTCTGGTAGCGGCGCTGGATCGAGCACTCGCGCTCGAAGAGGTGCACGACGGTGCCGTGGGTGTCGCCGAGGATCTGCACCTCGACGTGGCGTGGGTCCTCGACGAACCGCTCGAGGAACACCGTCCCGTCGCCGAACGCGGACGCCGCCTCGCGTCGTGCGCCGGCCACGGCGTCCGCGACCTCGTCGGCGTCGTGCACGATGCGCATCCCGCGCCCGCCGCCGCCGAACGCGGCCTTGACCAGCACCGGGAAGCCGATCTCCTCGGCCATCGCCCGCAGCGCCTGCGGGTCCGCGGCCAGGCGGTCGTCGTCGACGACCGCCCCCGGCAGGACCGGCACGCCGGCACGGGCCATCAGCTCCTTGGCCGCGATCTTGGAGCCCATGGCCTCGATGGCCGCGACCGGCGGGCCGACGAACACCAGGCCCGCGTCGGCGCACCGGCGGGCGAAGCCGGCGTTCTCCGAGAGGAAGCCGTAGCCGGGGTGGACGGCGTCGGCGCCCGTGGCCACCGCGGCCGCGACGATCGCCTCGGCGCGCAGGTAGGTCTCCGCGGGCGCGGCGCCGGGGAGGTGGACGGCCTCGTCGGCCAGGGTGACGAAGGGGGCGTCGGCGTCCGGGTCGGAGAAGACGGCGACGGTGGCGACGTCGAGCGCCCGCGCGGAGCGGATGACGCGCTCGGCGATCTCGCCGCGGTTGGCGACCAGCAGCTTGGTGATCACGGGGGTCACATCCGGAAGACGCCGTAGCCACGCCGGCCGGCGACGTGGTTCGAGTGGGCGGCGGACAGGGCGATGCCCAGCACCGTGCGGGTGTCGCGCGGGTCGATCAGGCCGTCGTCGTAGAGCCGCGCGGTGACGAAGAAGGAGTGCGACTCCTCGGCGATCTGCGCCTCGATGGCGGCGCGCTGGCGCTCGTCGGCCTCGACGTCGAACGCGCGTCCGGACGACTCGGCGCTCTGCCGGGCGACGATCGAGAGGACACCGGCGAGCTGGGTGGCGCCCATGACGGCGAGCTTGGCGCCGGCCCAGGAGAACATCAGCCGCGGGTCGTAGGCGCGGCCCGACATCCCGTAGTTGCCGGCCCCGAACGAGGCGGCGAGGTTGACCGTGATGTGCGGGACGGTGCTGTTGGCCACGGAGTTGATCATCTTGGAGCCGTCCTTGATGATCCCGCCCTGCTCGTAGTGCTTGCCGACCATGTAGCCCGTGGTGTTCTGCAGGAACACCAGCGGCGTGTCGGTCTGGTTGGCGAGCTGGATGAACTCGCTGGCCTTCTTGGCCTCCTCGCTGAACAGCACCCCGCGGGCGTTGGCGAGGACGCCGACCGGATAGCCGTGGATCGACGCCCAGCCCGTGACCAGGCTGGTGCCCCACAACGGCTTGTACTCCCCGAACCGCGACCCGTCGACGACGCGGGCGAGCACCTCGCGCGGGTCGAACGGCACCTTGATGTCGGCCGGGGCGATGCCCAGCAGCTCGTCGGGGTCGTAGAGGGGCTCGTCGGCCGGCAGGGTCGGGGCCGGGCCGAGCTTGTGCCAGTGCAGCTCGCCGACGATCTGGCGCCCGAGGCGGATGGCGTCGCGCTCGTCGACGGCGAAGTGGTCGGCCAGCCCGGAGACCTTGGCGTGCATCGCGGCGCCGCCGAGCTCCTCGTCGTCGGCGTCCTCGCCGGTGGCCATCTTGACCAGCGGCGGCCCGCCGAGGAACACCTTGGCCTGCCGGTCGACCATCACCGCGTAGTCGCACATGCCCGGCACGTACGCCCCGCCGGCGGTGGAGTTGCCGAACACGAGCGCGATCGTCGGGATCGCCAGCGAGGACAGCTCGGTGAGGTCGTGGAAGATCTTGCCGGCGTGGACGAAGAGCTCCGACTGCGTCGGCAGGTCCGCCCCGCCCGACTCGACGAGGTTGATCACCGGCAGGCGGTTGACCCGCGCGATCTCCAGGGCCCGCAGCGTCTTCTTCAGCGAGTAGGGGTTCATCGCCCCGCCGCGCACCGTCGGGTCGTGGGCGATGAGCACGCACTCGACGCCGGAGACGACGCCGATGCCGGTGATCACGCTGGCGCCGACGACGAACTGCGAGCCCCAGGCCGCGAGGGTCGAGAGCTCCAGGAAGGAGGCGTCGCGGTCGAGCAGCAGCTCGATCCGCTCGCGGGCCAGCAGCCGGCCGCGGTCGTGGTGGCGCTGCTGGTAGCGGGGTCCGCCGCCGGCGATCGCGGCGGCCACCTGCTCGTCGAGCTCGGCGAGGATCTGCTCCTGGGCCTTGTAGTTCTGCTGGTAGGTCTCGTCGCTGGTGCGCAGCTGCGAGGACAGGACGGTGGTCACGCGCGCTCCCCCTCGATCGACTCAGTAGGACCGGGCGAGCCCGAGGCTGTGCTGGGCGACGTAGTTGAGGACCATCTCCCGGCTGACCGGTGCGATCTGCAGCAGCCGCGCCAGGCCCCAGTAGGGGAGCAGGCCGTACTCGGTGGCCAGCCCGTTGCCCCCGTGGGTCTGGATGGCGGCCTCGGCGGCGGCGTGCGCGGCCTCGGCGGCGGCGTACTTCGCCATGTTCGACGCCTCGCCGGCGGGCAGCCCGCGGTCGTGGAACCAGGCCGCCTTGGTGGTCATCAGCGCGGCCAGCTCGGTCTCGATCTTGGCCTTGGCCAGCGGGTGCGACACGCCCTGGTGGGCCGCGATCGGGGTGTCCCAGACGGCGCGGGTGTTGGCGTACTCCGCGGCCTTCCCGAGGACGTGGCGGGCCACGCCGACACACAGCGCCGCCCCGGTGACCCGCTCCGGGTTGAGGCCGTGGAAGACCTGGTGCAGGCCCCCGCCCTCCTCGCCGACGACGGCGTCGGCGGGCACGCGGACGTCGTCGAGGTGCAGGACGAACTGCTTCTCGGGCAGCTTCGCGGACACCGGCAGCGGCGTGGCGACCAGGCCGGGGGCGTCGGTGGGGACGATCAGCAGGGAGAGCTGCGCGCGCCCCGTGCGCTCGTCGGTGCCCGTGCGCGTGACCAGCAGCAGGGCGTCGGCCTCGTCGACCCCGGAGATGTAGTGCTTCGTGCCGCGCACGACGTACTCGTCGCCGACGCGGCGGGCCGTGGTGGCGAGCCGGTGGGTGTTGGAGCCCGCCTCCGGCTCGGTGATGCCGAAGACGACCTTGGACTCGCCGGAGGCCAGGCGCGGCAGCCACGTGCGCTGCTGCTCCGGGGTGCCGAAGGCGCCGATGACCTCGCCGGAGATGGCCGCGGAGACCAGCAGGAGCAGCAGGGGGCAGCCCGCGGCGGCCGTCTCCTCCACGACCATCGCCAGCTCCACGAGCCCGGCGCCGCCGCCACCGTGCTCCTCGGGGAGGTTGATCCCCAGGAAGCCGCTCTTGCCGAGCTCGTGCCACAGCTCGGTGCACGGCTCGCCGGCCTCGGCGCGCTCGACGTAGTAGGCGGGACCGAACGCCCCGGCGATGTCGCGGAGGGTCGCGCGCAGCGCGCGGTGCTCGTCGGTCTCCTGCAGGTCCACGCTCGCTCCCTCGCGTCACCCGCGCTCGGGCTGTCGGCGAGCGCCCCGGTAGTGCATCATCGTTCACTACGGCGGCGCAAGGCCGTCCGCGGGATCGGCGGGGGCCGTCGCCCCGGCCGCGACGGAGGTGGGGACGTGACCGGGACCGACGAGCGCGGCGACGGCGTCGGGACGGACCCGTCGGCCCGCCCCCCGGCGCGCGAGGGGGCACCCGTCGACGTGGTGCACCCCCCGCCGCTCACCGAGGTCGTCCTGGGCGAGGGCACGGAGCACCCGCCGCGGCGACGTCGCGACCCCGCGCGCAAGGAGCGCATCCTGGCCGCGGCGGCCGACCTCGTCGCCCGTCACGGGTACCACGCCGTCGGCATGGCGGACATCGGTCCGGCCGCCGGCATCGTGGGGTCGGGGATCTACCGCCACTTCCCGAGCAAGTCCGCCCTGCTCGCCGCCCTGCTCGGGCAGGTCATGGACGAGCTGGAGCGCACGGCCGACGCCATCGTCACCGGCGCGGCCGACGACCGGGCGGCGGTGGAGAGCCTCGTGGAGAACCACGTCCGCATCGCCATCGAGCAGCGCCGCCTCCTGCAGGTCTACCACCGCGAGGCGCACAACCTGCCGGAGGAGGACCTCCGGCGCCTGCGGCGCGCGCAGCGCCACTACGTCGAGGAGTGGGTGGTGGTCCTGGCCCCGCTGCGCCGCGACCTCTCCGACGCCGAGCTGCGGCTCACCGTCCACGCCGCGATCGGCACCACCCAGGCCGTGCTGTTCCACCACAGCGGGCTGCCGGCCGAGCGCGTGGCGCAGCTGCTCGAGCGCATGGGCCGAGACTGCCTCGGGCTCGACGGGGTGCGGGAGCACGCCGCGACACGGTCAGTGAACCGCGGATGACTCCGGTCTTGCGCCCGCGGCGTCCCGGCCCCGATGCTGTGGGTCACACCCGGCGGCAGGGAGGCCCGCGTGGACACGGTCACCGAGAGCCCGACGTTCGACGTCACCACCCTGCGCGGGCGCCGCGCCGTGCAGCGCTGGGAGCGCACGTCGGTCGGTGACGTGTTCGAGCGGCTCACGTGGAGCTACCCGGACAAGACGGCGATCGTCGGGCGCCCGGGCGCGTACGGCGACCCGCGGTTCGCGTCGCTGACCTACCGCGAGGCCGACGCGGTGGCCAACCAGGTGGCGCACGCCCTCGCCGCGGCCGGGCTGGTGCCGGGCGACCGGGTGCTGCTGTTCTGCGAGAACTCCGTCGAGGCCTTCCTCGCCAAGATCGGCATCGCGAAGGCGGGCATGGTCGCCATGCCGCTCAACCCCAACCTGGCCGAGGACGTCGTGTCCTACCTCGTCGGTCACGCCGAGCCGGCCCTCGCGATCGTCGACGCCGAGCTCTGGCCCCGCGCGAGCGCGGCGTTCGAGCGGACCGGCCTGGCCGTCGGCGCCACCATCGCGATCGGCGGCGCGCCGGAGGCGGGCAGCCCGTCGTTCACCGCGTTCGTCGACGCGCAGCCGCGCGACGAACCCGACGTGGAGATCCACGGCGACGACATCTGGGAGATGCTGTTCACCTCGGGCACGACGGCGATGCCCAAGGGGGTCATGACCTCCCACGCGTCGAGCTACCTCGCCGCGATGAACTTCGCCCTCTCGCTCACCCGCGGCGTGCGCCTCGAGGGCGACCTGCGGGTCGGCACGTACCTGCCGGTCGTCTACCACGTCGGCGACCTGATCTTCACGCTCTCGGCGTTCCTGGCCGGCGGCTCGCTCGTCCTGGGACGGCGCCCGGTGCCCGACCAGGTCGTCGCGGCGGTCGCGGAGGAGCGGATCACCGCGCTCTGGGCCGGGTCGCCCCAGTTCGTCGCGGCGCTCGTCGCCCACGTCGAGGCGGGCGGGCACGACGTGTCCAGCCTGGGCGTCCTGGTGTACGGCTGGGGCGCGCTGGCGCCCCCGGTCTACCGCGCGCTGCTCGACCACGCCGGGGAGGACCTCGTGGTGCTCGGCATCTTCGGGCAGACCGAGGCCATCGCCTGCCACCGGTTCTGGCCGGCCAAGTGGCCGGACACCTACGAGCGCACCGCGCCGGCCACCAACTACGTCGGCCTGCCCAGCCCCCTGCTCGCGTCCGACGTCGTCGACGAGGTCGGGACGTCGCTGCGCGACCGGCCCGGTGTCGCCGGGGAGGCGGTCTACCGCAGCCCGATCATCACCGCGGGCTACTACAAGAACGAGGAGGCCACCCGCGAGGCCTTCCGCGGCGGCTGGTTCCACTCCGGCGACAGCGCCGCGGTCGACGGGGACGGCCTGCGGATCGCGGTCGACCGCATCAAGGACATCGTGAAGTCCGGCGGCGAGAACGTCTCGAGCCTGCGCGTCGAGGCCGTGCTCTACGAGCACCCCGGCGTCGCCCGGGCGGCCGTCGTGGGCCTGCCGCACGACCGCTGGGGCGAGGCGGTCACCGCCGTGGTGGTGCCGGCGCCGGGCGCCGAGGTCACCGGCGACGAGCTCGTCGCCCACTGCCGGGCCCGGCTCGGCGGTTACGAGACGCCCAAGGCGGTCGTGTTCGCCGAGGAGCTGCCCGAGACGGTCGGCGGCAAGATCCTCAAGTACAAGCTGCGCGCGCGCTACGCCGAGCTGTACGCCGGCTGATGCGCGTCGGCATCAACGCGGGACACTTCGCCGGCGCACCGCCCGCCGACCTCGCCGACCGCCTGCGGGCGGTCGACGACGCCGGCTTCGCCTCGCTGTGGTTCGCCGAGGCCTACGGCTCCGACGTGTTCACGACGCTCGGCGCCGCCGCCGCCCTGACGCGCCGGGTCCGGCTCGGCTCGGCGATCGCACAGATCCCCGCGCGCACCCCGACGGCGACGGCGATGGCGGCGACGACCCTCGACCACCTCTCCGGCGGGCGGGTCGTGCTCGGCGTCGGCGCGTCCGGCCCGCAGGTCTCCGAGGGCTGGCACGGCGTGCCCTACGGCCGCCCGTTGGCCCGCACGCGCGAGTACGTGGCCGTCCTGCGGCAGGCCCTGGCCCGCCGTGAGCCGGTGACGTACGCCGGCGAGTTCCACCACCTGCCCGCGGCCCCGGGGCCGGGCGTGACGGGTCTGGGCAAGCCGCTGAGGTCGTCGCTGCACCCTCTCCGCGAGCGGCTCCCGGTCTGGCTGGGCGCCGAGGGGCCGCGCAACGTCGCCCTCGCGGCCGAGATCGCCGACGGCTGGCACGCCATGTTCTTCGCCCCGGCCTTCGACGACCTCTACCGCGACGCGCTGGCCGAGGGGTTCGCTCGGCGCCCGGGCGGCCGTCCCGACGGCTTCGAGGTCGTCGCCACCGTGCCGGTGGTGCTCGACGACGACGTCGAGCGCGCCGCCGACCGCGTGCGTCCGGAGCTGGCGCTCTACATGGGCGGGATGGGCGCCCGGGGCGCCAACTTCCACCACGACGTGTTCGTGCGGATGGGGTACGGCGCCGTCGCCGAGCGCGTCCAGGAGCTGTACCTGTCCGGCCGGAAGGCCGACGCCGCCGCGGCGATCCCCACCGAGCTCGTCGAGCAGGTCGCGCTCGTCGGCCCGGCCGCCAAGGTCCGTCGCGACCTCGACCGCTGGGCGCCGACGGTCGTGGACGAGATCGCGGTGCAGGGCCTGCCCACCGACGTCCACGCGGTCGCCGCCGCGTTGCTGTAGCGAGAGGGGTCGGAGCATGAACATCGCGAACCTGCTGCGGCGGTCCGCCCGGGACCACGCCGCCCGCACCGCCCTGCGGTGGGACGACGAGGAGGCCACCCACGAGCGGTTCGCCGACGACGCGGCGCGCTTCGCGTCGTGGCTGCTGGGCCAGGGCGTCGGGCCGGGCCAGCGGGTCGGCTTCTTCCTGCCCAACACGCCGGAGTACCTCGTCGGCCTGCTCGGGGCGTGGCAGGTCGGGGCGGTCGGCGTCCCGCTGAACCACCTCTTCCCGGACGCGCCGCTGCGCCACGCGGTGGTCGACTCGGGCGCGACGCACCTCGTCGTCCCGCCCGGCGACGTCCCGCGGCTGAAGGCCCTCCTGGAGGGTCTCCCGGTCGCCGACCACCTGGTGACCACCGGCCCGGGCGGGGGCTTCGCGGCGGCGATCGCCGAGCACGAGCCGGCCGCTCACGTCGTCTCCCGCCTCGACGGCGACGACGCGCTGATCATGTACACGTCGGGGTCGACGGGCGTCCCCAAGGGCGTGCGGCAGACCCACCGAAACGTCGCGGCGCAGGTCGACGCGGTGATCGACGTCTACGGCCTCGGCCCCGACGACCACGCCCTCAACTGCATGCCGATCTTCCACGTCGCGGGCCTGCAGCTGGTCAGCCTGCCCGTGCTCGCCCGCGGCGGGCAGATCACGCTGATGGCCCGGTGGGACCCCGTGGTCTGGCTCGACCTCGCCGCCCGCCTGCGCCCCACGTACGGGGGCGGGGTCGCGACGATGGTGGTCGACATCGGCAACCGCACCGTCGACGCGCCCGTGGTGCTCGACTCGTTCCGGGTGTTCATGTACGGCGGGTCGCGCACGCCCAGCGCGGTCGTCCGCCGCCTCGAGGCCGGCACCGGCGTGACGCCGATCGAGATCTACGGGCAGACCGAGCAGAACGGGCTGGCGGTGTCCCGGGCGCCGGGGGAGACGTGCCCGCCCGGGGCGATGGGCCACCCGCTGGAGCAGGTCGTGCAGGTCAGGATCGTGCAGCCCGGCGGGGGCGACGTGCCGCCCGGCTCCGACGACGTCGGCGAGCTGTGGGTGCGCGGCGACGCCGTCACCCCGGGCTACTGGAACCGCGAGGACCTCCACGCGGAGAAGTTCGTCGACGGCTGGTTCCGCACCGGCGACCTCGTGCGCCGCGACGCCGAGGGCTGGCTGACCTACGTCGACCGCATCGACGACATGATCATCTCCGGCGGGGAGAACATCTTCCCGCAGCAGGTCGAGGAGCACCTCGCCGAGTGCCCCGACCTCGCCGAGGTCGCGGTCATCGGCACCCCGCACGAGCGCTGGATCGAGCAGGTGACCGCGGTCGTCGTGCCGACCCGCGCGGGCGTCGAGGTGGACGCGGTCCTCGCGTGGTGCGCGGGCAACCCGAACCTGCGCGGCATGCACACCCCGCGCCGGGTGGAGATCGTCGACGCGCTCCCGCGCACCGGCAGCGGCAAGCTCGACCGCCCGTCGCTGCGCCGGATGTTCGCGCCGGAGGGAGGCTGACGGCGTGGACCTCGACCTCACCGACGACCAGGCCACCATCCGGAAGGCGGTGCGGGAGCTCGCGGCCGGGTTCGACGACGCCTACTGGCGCGGGTGCGACCACGACCACCGCTTCCCGTCGGAGTTCTACGACGCGCTCGCCACGGGCGGCTGGCTGGGGATCACCACGCCGGAGGAGTACGGCGGGCACGGCTTCGGCATCAGCGAGGCGTGCCTGCTGCTCGAGGAGTGCGCCCGTTCCGGCGGCGGGATGAACGCCGCCAGCGCCATCCACCTGTCGATCTTCGGCATGCACCCGGTGATCAAGCACGGGTCGGAGGAGCTCAAGGCCCGTACGCTGCCGCGCATCGTCGACGGCAGCCTCCACGTCTGCTTCGGGGTGACCGAGCCGGGGGCGGGGCTGGACACGACGAAGATCACCACCGCCGCCCGCCGCGACGGCGACCACTACGTCGTCAACGGCCGCAAGGTGTGGATCTCCAAGGCGCAGGAGTCCGAGAAGATCCTGCTGCTGACCCGCACGACGAGGTTCGAGGACGTCTCCCGCAAGACCGACGGCCTGACGCTCTTCCTCACCGACCTCGACCGCGCCCGCGTCGACATCCGGCCGATCCCCAAGATGGGGCGCAACGCGGTCAGCTCGAACGAGCTGTTCATCGACGACCTCCGCGTGCCGGTCGAGGACCGCGTCGGGGAGGAGGGCGAGGGCTTCCGCTACATCCTCGACGGGCTCAACCCGGAGCGGATGCTGATCGGGGCCGAGGCCCTCGGGCTCGGGCGCGTCGCGCTGGACCGGGCGGTGCGCTACGGCACCGAGCGCGAGGTCTTCGGCCGCCCGATCGGCCAGAACCAGGGCCTGCAGTTCCCGCTGGCGGACTCCCTGGCCCGCCTCGACGCCGCCGAGCTGGTGCTGCGCCGGGCCACCTGGCTCTACGACCGCGGCGAGCCCTGCGGCCGCGAGGCCAACACCGCCAAGTACCTGTGCGCCGACGCCGGCTTCGACGCCGCCGACCGCGCGCTGCAGACCCACGGCGGCATGGGCTACTCCGAGGAGTACGACGTCGCCCGCTACTTCCGCGAGGCCCGCCTGCTCAAGATCGCGCCGCTGAGCCAGGAGATGGTGCTCAACTACCTCGGCTCGCACGTCCTGGGCCTGCCGCGCAGCTACTGATGCCGGAACTGCGCGTGCCCGATCTGCGCCGCCACGTCCGCCCCGGCGACGGCGTGTGGTGGGGCCAGGCGGCCGCCGAGGCGACGCCGCTCGTCGACGCGCTGCTCGACCGGCTCCCGGAACTCGGCCCCGTCCGCGCCTTCGGTGGCCTGTCGGTCAACCCGCGGCTCGCGTCGCCGCCCGACGCCCTCGCGCTCGGCTCGTACGGCGCGATGGGGACGCTGCGGGCCGCCGGTGCGGCGGGCCGGCTCGCCGTGGTCCCCGCCCACTACGCGGCGCTCCCGCGGCTGTTCGCCGAGCGCCGGCTGCCGGTCGACGTCGGCCTGGTGCAGGTGTCCCCGCCGGGGCCCGACGGCCGGTGCTCGCTCGGGATCGGGGTCGACTACGCCGCCGACGCCGTGCCCCACACCCGGACCCTGATCGCCGAGGTCAACCACCGGATGCCGGCCACCGCCGGCACCGACGGCGTCCCGCGCGACCGGTTCGCCGCCGTCGTGGAGACCGACCGCCCGCTGCCGGCGGTCCCGGCCCGCCCGCCGGACGCGGTCGACCACGCGGTCGCGGACCGCGTCGCCGCCCTCGTCGACGACGGGGACACCCTGCAGATCGGGGTCGGGTCGCTGCCGGCGGCGATCCTGGACGGGTTGGCCGGACACCGTGACCTGGGGTTCCACTCCGGGATGCTCACCGACGGCGTGCTGCGCCTCGTCGCGGCGGGCGTCGTGACCGGCGCGCGCAAGGAGGTCGACCCCGGCCTCGTGGTCACCGGCACGGCGATCGGCAGCACCGATCTCTACACCCGGCTCGGGGAGATGCCGGTCGCGTTCCGGCCCGCCAGCCACACCCACCACCCGGGCGTGCTCGCCCGCCTCTCGCGGCTCGTCGCCGTCAACTCCGCCCTGGCGGTCGACCTGACCGGGCAGGTCGGGGCCGAGGTGTCCGGCGGCCGCTACCTGGGCGGCATCGGGGGCCAGGCCGACTTCTCGGGCGCCGCGGCACGCACCGGGGCGCGCTCGGTCATCGCGCTGCGGTCGCGCGGCCCGGACGGCGCGTCCGCGATCGTGCCGGCGCTGCCCGCCGGCGTCGTCACGACCGCGCGGGCGGACGTCGACGTCGTCGTCACCGAGCACGGCACGGCGTGGCTGCGCGGCGTGCCGCTGGACGAGCGGCCCGCGCGGCTGGCCGCGATCGCGGCACCCGAGCATCGGGAGGCGCTGGCGCGGTAGCGCTACCGCTGGAGATCGACCAGCACGATCCCCACCAGCACCACCGCCGCCGCGACGGCCCGGCGCGCGCCGAAGCCCTCGCCGAGGAAGACGGCCCCGATGATCGCCCCGATCACGATGCTCGTCTCGCGCAGGGCGGCGACCGCGGCGGTCGCACCGCTGGTCTGGGCGACGAGCACGAGCCCGTAGGCCGCGAGCGAGACCACCCCACCGGCGAGGCCGGCCAGCAGCACCGGGCGGGTGACGGTCCACAGGCGCCGGCCCCGTCGCCACACCGCGATCAGCGGCATCACGGGCCCCTGCAGCAGGAACGTCCACGAGGCGTAGACGAGCACGGGCGTGGTGGCGACCGCGCCGGCGTCGACGACGGTGTAGCCGGCGATGGCGACGCCGGTGGCCAGCGCCGCGCCGAGGGCGGGCAGCGTCGCGCGGGAGAGCCGCCCGCCGTCGAGGGCGAGGCTGACCAGGCCGACCGAGATGACGACGATCCCCAGGAGCTGCAGGACCGGGAGGTGGCGGCCCAGGGCGATCTCGATCACCGCCACCACCCACGGCGCGGTGCCGCGCGCCACCGGGTAGACCTGGCTGAAGTCACCGAGCTGGTAGCTCCACCACAGCAGCAGCATGTAGACGACGTGCAGGACGGCCGAGGCCAGGACGAACGGCCAGGCCCCGGCGGGCGGGAGCCCGAGCACGAGCACCCCGGTGCCGGGGACCACGACGTAGGCGACGCCGATGAGCGCGAAGCCCACGAGGCGGTCGGGGACGCCGTGCGCGACGGCGTTCCACGCCGCGTGCAGGACCGCCGCGAACAGGGTGATCGCGACGACCCCGCCGGTCAGGCCGGCGGGGGAGACGGTCGAGAGGGTGGCCACGAGGAGGCTCCTGGTGTCGGGCCCACCCGGAGGTGGGCACGTCGAGACGGAGCCCTCGGGGTTTCTCTCCCGTCAGGTGTCGGCCGCCGGCGGTGCCGGGCGACCGTGGCGCCGCTCGGTCCAGACCCCGGCCACCCTGGTTGTGGGTCAGGCGGCGGGCGGCGGGCGGAACCCTAGGCGCAAGCGCCGAGGACGTTACCCGGGATCGGCCCTCGATCAGCGGCAGACGGCGATGTTGACGTCGGCGGTGCCGGCCGTCCGGAACAGCGTGAGCCACAGGGGCATGTACATCTCCGTGGCCCGCGCGGCCGTGAGACCGCCCAGGTCGAGCACGCGGTGCCCGGGCCACCCGAAGTCCGCGAGCAGGCCGCGGACCGTCGCCTTGGCCGCGTCGTCGTCCCCGGCGACGAACGCGACGTGCTCCCCGGGCACGCGCTCGGGGTGGACCATCACCCGGCAGTTCATCGTGTTCAGCGCCTTGACCACGCGCGCGGTCGGGAAGGCGGCCTGGAGCTGCTCGGCCAGGCTGTGGTCGACGGCGGCGCCGATGCCGGGATAGGCGTCGCCGGCCCCGAAGTCCAGGACGTTGGCGACGTCGAGCACGACGAGGTCGCCGAGGTCGCCCACGCGGGCGTCGCCCAGCGCCGCGAGCGAGCCCGCCCCGTTGGTCGCGTTGACCAGGACCTCGGCGTGCCGCCCGGCCTCCGGGTTGGCCACCAGCCGGATCGCCGGGTGGGCCGCCAGCCATGCCGCGTGGTCCGCCCGTTCCCGGGTGCGCGCGGGGTCCCGGGTCCCCACGACCACGTCGTGCCCCGCCTCGGCGCTCCGGCCCGCGAGCGCCCGGCCGACCTCACCCGTCCCCAGTACCGCGATGCGCATCGGTCCTCCCTCCACCTCGGGGGACCGACGCTAGGACCTCGACGTCGCTCGAGGTCAACGCTCGCCGGGCATGCTCCTGACCGTGACCGGCATCCTCCACCCGTCCGCGCGCCGGACCATGATCGCCGTGCTCGTCCCCGCCGCCGAACCGCTGGTCGGGCCCTACCGGGAGCGGCTCGACCCCACGGCCCGGCGCGGGCTCGGGGCACACCTCACGCTGGTGTACCCCTTCCTCGAGCCCGCCGAGGTCACCGACGCAGGCGTTGCGGCGCTACGCGACGCGGTCGCGCCGGTCGCGCCGTTCCGGTGCACCTTCGACGAGCTGCGGTGGTTCGACCGCCGCGTCCTGTGGCTCGCGCCGGACCCGGTGGCGCCGTTCCGCGCGATCGCCGCGCGGGTGCGTCGCGCCGTGCCGGGGGTGCCGGCGGAGGACCGCGAGCTCGTCCCGCACCTGACGGTCGGGCTGCGCCGCGCCGCCACGGCGGCGGCGCTGGAGGAGGCCGCCGAGGAGATCGCGCCGAGGCTGCCGCTCGCGGCGACGATCGACCGGGTGGCCCTCATGGTCCGCACCGACACGTGGGACGTGGCCGCGGAGGCCCTGCTGCGCGGGTAGCGGTCAGTCCTTCTGGACGGTGCGGGCGAGGATGCCGAGCGTCGCCTTCAGCGAGTTCGGGTTGATCACCGGGAAGACGTCGCGGGCCGCCCACTCCGGGTGGATGTCCGACCAGTCGTAGTAGGACGTGACCCGCGTGCCGTCCTCCACGGGCTCGAGGCGGTAGCCGTAGACGTGGCCGATGATCGGCCGCACCACCCCCTCGACCGTCCACGCGATCTCGCGGTCGGGCTCGTAGGTCGTGATGACGACGTCGACGTCGTAGCGCCCGAGCGGGCGGTCACCGAGCGCCTCGCGGTCCATGTGCACGGTGAAGCGGTCGCCGACGGCCTCGACCGGCTCGCCCGTGGCGCTCATGAGCATGCCCGAGCTGTCGATCGAGACGTGGCCGTGGGGATCGCGCAGGACGTCGAAGACGGTGGCCGGCTCGGCCTCGATCCACCGCGACACCTCGATGCGCTGCTCGCTCACGGTGCACAGCATGTCACCCCGGGTGGCCCCGATCGCGGGAGGACTCGCCCGGACGAGGGACGGACAACCGGAAACGCCCCCGTAACCCACCACGGTGCCCGCGGGGTGACGCTGTCGGGCATCGGGCGCTACGGCGGGGGGCGAGGTGGACCAGGCGGTGGGCGAGGTCGCCGGAGTCGCCGGGGCCGCCGGGGGAGACCCCGAGGACGCCGTCGCCGAGCAGGTCCGCCGGCGTCGCCTCGCGCTCGGGCTGTCCAACGCCGAGCTCGCCGGCCGTGCCGGCATCTCGAGGGCGATGCTCTCGAAGATCGAGCACCGCCGGACCTCCTGCAGCCTGACCACCCTCGCGCGGCTCGCGGCGGCGCTGTCGGTGCCCACGTCGGCGCTGCTCGGGGAGGTCGAGCCGCCGCACCGCGCGGTCTTCACGCCGGCCGGAGCCCGCGCGTCCGACGGCGACCGTGCACCGGTCGACCGGCTGCTCGGCCCGGCCGGCGGGCCGCGGGGCGGGCTGGAGGCGCACCTGGTCACGCTGCGGGAGGCCGGGCAGGCCGGCGAGGTCGGGCGCGGCCGCCACGCGGGCCACGAGCTGCTCTACGTGCTCGAGGGCGCGATGGTCTACGGCTGCGAGGAGGCCCGCTGGACGCTGCGCCCGGGCGACGCGCTGCAGCTCGACGGCGAGGGCGAGCACGGCCCCCGCGAGCTGCTCGAGGCACCCGTCCGGTTCCTGTCGATCCTGCGCCGGGACTGACGGAACACCGGCCGCCCCGCCCGCGTTCCCCGGGGTGCAAGGCGAAGACGAGGAGGTCGATCAGTGGCCACGCAGACCGCCATCCTGGCCGGTGGGTGCTTCTGGGGAGCGCAGGAGCTGCTGCGGCAGCGTCCCGGCGTGCTCTCCACCCGGGTGGGTTACTCGGGCGACCCGAACACCCCGAACGCCACGTACCGCCGCCACGGCGACCACGCCGAGGCCGTCGAGGTCGTGTACGACGACGAGGTCATCTCCTACCGCGAGATCCTCGAGTTCTTCTTCCAGATCCACGACCCGTCGACGAAGAACCGCCAGGGCAACGACATCGGGCGCAGCTACCGCTCGGCGATCTACTACACCACGCCGGAGCAGGAGCAGGTCGCCCGCGACACCATCGCCGACGTCGACGCCTCCGGCATCTGGCCGGGCAAGGTCGTCACCGAGGTGGAGCCCGCGAGCGAGTTCTGGGAGGCCGAGCCGGAGCACCAGGACTACCTGCAGAAGCAGCCCTGGGGCTACACCTGCCACTACGTCCGTCCGGGCTGGGTGCTCCCGCGCCGCGAGGAGGCGACCACCGGATGACCGCCGGCACCGTCGACCTCGCGCAGGAGTGGCGGGCCTGGCACGCGGAGCGTGAGGACACGCTCCGCGAGCCGCACGGCTGGCTGAGCCTCACCGGACTCCACTGGCTCGACGGCGAGCCCCGCGCGTACCAGGACCTCCCGGGCACCTGGCGGGCCTCCGAGGGCGGTGCGGAGATCACCGCGACCGCCGCCCACGGGGTGAGCGTCGACGGTGTGGCCGTCGACGGCACGACGCGCGTCGAGCCCGTCGACGGCAAGCCGGGCGTGCTCGTGGCCGTCGGCGACCGCCGCGTCGAGGTGATCCGCCGCGAGGAGCACCTCGCGCTGCGCGTGCGGGACCCCGAGGCGGCCACCCGGCAGCGGTTCACCGGCGTGCCGGCGTTCCCGGTCGACGAGCGGTGGGTCGTCACGGGCCGTTTCGAGCCGTGGGACGCCCCGCGGCGCATCGACGTCGAGACCGTGGTCGACGGCCTCGGGTTCCACCCGACGGCCGTGGGCACGGTGCGCTTCACCGTCGGCGGCGAGGAGCAGGAGCTGGTCGCGCTCGGCGAGGGGTCCGGCGACGAGCTGCGGCTGCACTTCCGCGACGGCACGTCGGGCACCAGCACCTACGGCGGCGGGCGCATCCTGCGCCTCGGTGCGGCCGACGCCGACGGCAGCGTGCGGATCGACCTCAACCGCACGATCAACCTGCCCTGCTCGTTCACCGCGTACGCCACGTGCCCGCTGCCGCCGGCCGGCAACGTCGTCACGGTGCCCGTCGAGGCGGGGGAGAAGACCCCGGTCTGATCCTGGCCCCGTAGCAGGCGGTTCAGTTTTGCAACCACCGCCTGCTACGGTCCGGCCATGGACCCACGCACCGGACGCCACGCGGGGCGGGTCGCGCTCATCACGGGCGCGGCCCGCGGCCAGGGCCGCAGCCACGCCTACCGGCTCGCGGAGCAGGGGGCCGACGTCATCGCCGTCGACGTGTGCGCGCCGCACGACGGCGTCGCCTACGCGATGGCGAGCCCGGCCGACCTGGAGGAGACCGCCGCGGGGATCCGTGGGCGCGGCGGGCGCGTCAGCGCCCACGTCGCCGACGTGCGCGACCCCGAAGCGCTCGGCACGGCCGTGGCCGAGGGCGTCGCGGAGCTCGGGAGCCTCGACGTCGTCCTGGCCAACGCGGGCATCGGGATGGCCTCGCCGGACGTCAGCGACGCGCAGGCGTTCCGCGACCAGCTCGACGTCAACACCACCGGCGTCTTCCACACCGTCCACGCGGCCGCCCCGACGATGATCGAACAGGGCCGCGGCGGCGCCATCGTGCTCACCAGCTCGTCGATGGGCCTCACCGGCCGTGGTGGCGACGGCGGCGGGCAGTCCGACGGCTACATCGCGAGCAAGCACGCGGTGGTCGGGCTCATGCGGGCGTGGGCGCACTGGCTCGCACCGCACCGGATCCGCGTCAACTCCGTGCACCCCTCGGGCGTCGCCACGACCATGGTGCTCAACGACGCCGTCGCCGCCCTCTTCTCCGGGCCGGTCGACGAGGTGCCCGACGTCGGCAACCTGCTGCCCGTCGGTCTGCTGGACCCGGAGGACGTCACCGGGGCGGTCGACTGGCTGGTGTCCGACGACGCCCGCTACGTCACCGGGGTGGCGCTGCCCGTCGACGCCGGGTTCACGGCCCGCTGATGTGCTGTCAGGACGACGACGTCCTCGACCTGCCCGCGGCCGCGATCGAGGCGCTCGCCCACTACCGGCGCCTGCGCGACGAGCACGGCTGGGACTGGGGCGGCGAGGACCTGCCGGAGTTCTTCCGGCTCGCGCGCTTCTCGCGGCTCGGTGACCTGACCGCGGCCCTCGGCGCGACCGGCGGCGACTGGTCCCGCGCGGTCCGCCTCGTCGCCGGCGAGCACCCGCCCGCCGGGCTCGTCGTGCTGGACGTCGACGCCGCCGGGACCCTGACCCCGCGCGTCGGGACGCCCGCCCTCGCCGTGCCGGGGCGGCCGGTGACGCTGGACGTGGTCGTCGACGCCGCGGTCGCGACCGCCCTCGACGTCGGGGGCGTACCCGTTCGCGTCGCGGCGGGCGCAGCGACGGCGCTGACCGTCGAGGTCGCCGGGGACACGCTGGCCGTCGGTGACCGGGACGTGCCCGGCGTCGTCGACGTCCGGCCGGCGGCGACGCTGCGGGTGCGGTCGGGATCGTGCTCACGCTGGTCGGTGGTCGACGCGGCCGCCGGCGGCTGGTGGCCCGAGGGTGTCCCGCCCAAGCGCGACGGCGCCCACCGCCCGTACTTCCACGCCCGCGACGCGACGCTCGTCGTCCCGGCGGGCGAGCTGACCGTGAGCTGCACCCGCGGGCCCGAGTACGCGACCGCGACGGCGACCGTCACCGACGGCGGCGTCGTCGACCTCGAGCCGGACCGCCTCGTCGACCCGGGCGCCGAGGGCTGGCGCTCGGCCGACCTGCACGTGCACCTCAACTACTCCGGCGACCTCGTCGTCACCCCGGAGCAGGCGCGCACGATGCAGCGCGGGGAGGGCCTGGACTTCCTGTCGCTCACCGCCGGCAACCTCGGCGGCGAGCACGTCTACGACCGCGCGCTGTTCGAGTCGACGGTAGGGACGGACCTGTGGTCCGGGGACGCGGTCGCCCGGGCGTCGGTGGAGTTCCGCAACGACCTGCTCGGGCACGTCCACGCCCTGGCACCGGGCTCTCCACCCGCGCGCTACCAGACCGGGCACGAGGCCGGCCCGCACCCGCACGACTGGCCGCCCAACGCCGTGACCTGCGCCCAGCTGCAGGCCGGGGGCGCGTCGACCACCTACGCGCATCCGGTGTTCGCGCCGTTCGGCTCAGCCGGCGACGACGATCCGTACGCCCCGTTCCTGGCGCCGCACCGCACCGTCGAGGCCCGGGAGCTGGTCGTCGACGTCGCGCTGGGGCTGGTCGACGCCGTCGAAGTGGTGTCGTGCTTCGACGACGCCGCCGGCGCCGAGCTGTACCACCACCTGCTCGGCTGCGGGCTGCGCCCGGCCGCGGTGGCGGGCAGCGACGTCTTCCTGTCCTTCGCCCACGGCCCGGGCGTCGCGTCCAACCCGCCCGGCTGGATCCGGACCTACGCCCACCTCGGCGGGACGCCGGTGTCGGCCGGGGCCGTGCGCGACGCGGTGCGGGCCGGTCGGACGCTGGCGACGAACGGGCCGTTCGTGACGCTGTCCGTGGCCGGTCACCAGCCGGGTGAGGTGCTCGAGGCGCAGGTCGGCGACGTGCTCGAGGTGTCGGCGCGGGGGCGGGGGAGCGGGGCGGAGGAGGTCGTCCTCGTCGGGCCGGACGGAGAGATCGCCTCCTCGCCCGAGGGGACCGTGACCGCCGCGGTGACCGTCGACGGCCCGCTGTGGCTGGCGGCGATCGCCCGGGGCGGCCCGCACCCGATGGACCCGGACCGCCCGGTGTTCGCCCACACCTCGCCGGTGCACGTCGAGGTGGCGGGCGAGCGGGTGGTCCGGGCGGCCGACGTCGCCTGGTGCCTGGGCCTGCTCGACCGCGTCGAGGAGCTCGTCGTCGCGCAGGGCCGCTTCGACCCCGAGCACCGCGACGCCCAGCTCGCCGACCACCGCGCCCTGGTCGCCCGGGCCCGCGCGGTCTACACCGCCCTACGTGAGCAGTTGCGGCCCCTATAGGGGCCTGTGCTGTCTCAGCACATCTGGAGCAGGTCTGTCTCAGCACATCGGAGAC